>DTUH01000117.1 GCA_012964265.1 Candidatus Lambdaproteobacteria bacterium | reverse complement strand
GTCTCCATCAAGATCTGCCAAAACAGGAGTACTGAACTTTCTTTTGTTTTTTTTCAATGCAGGAAAATATACAGGGTACCAGTCAGTTCCACTCTTTGCCCTGTTTTCAAAAGCAAATATTTCACCGGAACGACTACCCACTAGAATGTCCAGGCGTCCATCTTTGTTCCAGTCACCGCTTGTGATGAAGGAATGGCGTTCACTTCCTCCCAGACTTTCTATCTGTAAAAAGTTACGGCTGGCTAACCAGAGTTGATTCCGAGTTATAATCCCCTGCGATTTAAGTTTCTCAATTTTCTGATTTTTTGCTATTGGTTTCGATATTTTTTCGCCCTCAGCAACTGCCTGCTCTCCCTGCACGGCATCGTCATCAGAATTTCCATCATCTTTTTGTTGAGTTTCTTCCACCTCGTCTGTTCTTCCCTGAAGAGAAATATCTGTTTCACTTTCTTTTATATCTTCAGAAGCTTCAGTCACTAAAGCCACCACTTCAAGATTGGTATCAATACTGAGATCGGGGCGCAATATATAAGGATACAGTTCCTCAATACTTGTCAACTTAGCATTTTGAGGTGCACCGAATGCAGCAGAAAGAGTACCAAGGCACTCAGGTAATCCGTTTAACTGATTACAAGCCTGCAAAAGGATTTTCTCAAATGAAGCTGATTTTCCGAGTTTATCTAATTGAACGGCTCTTATTTTACGCAGTTGATCAATTAGAACTTCGTTGTTTTTGTAATAGATAACCATTGAAGAAGATGTGCCTAAAAATAATTCCGGAAAATTGTCTCTATCCAGGTCATGAAATGCAGGCGCAACGTTGCCTCCTGTATCAATAAACTGAAAATGCTTTGATTTTAAACTCCATTGTGGTGCATAACGATCTCCGGTATTTAGATAAAAATTTATTTTTCCATTTGATTTACCGACAACCAGGTCCAAATCTCTGTCATGGTCCCAGTCTACAAAGTCAGGTACAGCATCGATCAGCGGCGCTACGTCCGCAACAAGTTCAGGTTGATATTTGCAGCGGATGTCTGGTGGATCTGCTATGTTAAATTCCGGACAAAAAACTGCATCATCAATCATTCCGGAATTAAAATAAACATAAACTTTACCGGAACTTGTACCGACTAATAAATCAAATGCACGGTCTCCATTTATATCGGCAAAGCGTGGGACGCTATTACCTCCAAATTTTAGTCCCATGTAAATTGGAGTTTTACGGAAAAAAACCGGACTTAGCCGGTTACCTCTATTTTCGTAGTGGAAGATATGTCCATCTTTGGATCCAATAAATAGATCAAAGTCTCCATCATTATCAATGTCAACAAACTCCGGAGCAGCATTGTCGCCTACATCAAGGACAGTTCTCAGGTGGGTGGAATTGTTTTGCTCGTCCACACCTTCATGAATCACCACGAAGTCTTCTGTTTTCAATTTGTAGAGTGGAGATGAAAAACTGCCATGGTTTAAGAAAAAAGCGATACGTCCATCTGCTTTTCCTATAAAAAGATCATCGTCACCATCATGGTCAATATCAACGAAACGCAATTGACTCCGTGCAAAACTGCGGGTGTAGAGCAGCTTGCTTTCTCCTTTCAGTTTTCCGTAAAACTGTGGTATCCAGTTGTAGGACAGAGGAAGTGGATTTTCTTCAGCTATGATATGAATGGGTGCAGAAAATAAAAAAAACAGGAACAGTAAAAACAGATAACTGTAGAGAAAATTAAATTTTTTTGAGGCCTTGAACATGAATCACTTGGATTGGGAGAAAGGGGTGGGAAAAGGTGAAATGATCCTTTAATTCGTTTAGTTTATTGAGTTCTGTTTAAGTTATACTGCTACTTTGCTCAACTTGCAAAGTTGATTTTAGGCGCCGGATCATGTATAAATTTAGTCTGTTTCATAAACGAAATTTATAGCTTATGGCCCAGGATGTCAACTTATATTTGAGTTTGTGTAAGTTGATGATAATAGCTTATGAACCTGTTTGTATTTCTTGCATATGATTTATTTTTTGCTGATAGTTTGTTTTGCTGTTGTTATTTGGTCTGCCTTTAATCACTTCATCTTTCTGGAGATCAATATGGATTATATCCGCTCTGTCCGGCGCAGGACACAATCTCTTTGGTGATGACTTAGCTCATTATTACACTAAAGTCTTGTCTGTTTATGTACAAGCTCTGTATGTTTATTACACTTATTTTAAATTGAAAACAAGTGCTGACTTTTATCTTTCTTTCCGGTAAACACTCTCAACTTCAGAGAAGCACCGAGATGATTTTTTAACTCATCCGGAAGTGACCTGAGCCCACTTCCAAGAATATCTGTGTCTTCGGCGACAAATACAACAAGTGCTTCCAGTTTTTCGTTTTTGAGAGGAATATTACTGTATGCTATTTTTAGTTCCATGTTAAAATCCTTGTTATATTAATGATAATTGTGCAGCTGGCAAATAAATCTCAGCCAAAAGTTTTCAGGATACGAAAAAATTCCGCAATTATTAGCGATTGGAGTTGGTAAAAAAGATGAACTTGATGCTGAAACTATTCGGCGTGCGGCAGGTAAAGCAGGAAAAATGCTGGCAGCATTGAATGCAAATACAGTCGGATTTTTGCTGACTCCATTGCTAAACAAAGCAACTGAAACTGATTTGGGACAGGTTTTAGTTGAGGGATTAACATTAGGTGCCTATGAGTTTAATGCATATAAAAAACTGGAAGGTAATAAAGCAAAAGCTAAATCAATCAAAATTATCTGCTGTGATCCTGAAAAATTAACTTCTTTGAAAGTGTTAAAAATTGGGAAAATCCGGGCGGATGGAACAAATATGGCCCGTACTTTAGGTAATACACCGGCAAATGATTTGAAACCCAAAGATTTGGCTGAGGAAGCAAAAAAAATAGCGAAGCAGCACAAAATGGAATGTACGGTGTTGGAAGAAAAAGACATGAAAAAGCTTGGCATGGGTATGTTGCTCGGTGTTTCACAGGGTTCACGAGAACCGGCAAAACTTATTATTTTAGAGTATAGCCACCAGAAAGCCACACAGACAGTCGCTCTTGTCGGTAAAGGAGTAACATTTGATTCAGGAGGGATTTCACTCAAACCTGGAAAAAATATGGACGAAATGAAGTTTGACATGTGTGGGGCAGCCGCTGTTCTGGGTACCATGAAGGTCATTGGTCAACTCAACCCAAAACTAAATATTATTGCTGTTATTCCAACTACAGAAAATCTTCCTGGAGGTGAAGCACAGCGACCAGGAGACATCGTTACCGCGCACAATGGGAAACGGGTTGAAATCCTCAACACTGATGCGGAAGGCAGACTGATTCTTGGTGATGCGTTGAGTTATGTGGTGAAGGAGTTTAAGCCTGATGCAGTGATCGATCTGGCAACTCTTACAGGTGCAGTTATTACTGCGTTGGGGCATCTCACAACCGGTGCAATAACGAACAATGATGACCTGATGGAACAAGTCCGTAAGGCTGGAATTAACAGCGGTGACCGCGTCTGGCAGCTACCGAGTTTTCCGGAATACGGTGAATCGATTAAAGGTAAATATGCTGACCTGCAAAACATTGGCGGAGGTGATTCGGGAACTATTGTTGGAGGACTGTTTTTAGAGCATTTTATTGATGAAACTCCCTGGGTTCATCTCGATATTGCGGGTACATCCTGGAATGTAAAACATGTCGGTTACCAACCAAACAGTGGTGCAACAGGCGTTGGAGTTAGACTGCTGGTGGATCTGGTGCAGAACTGGAAAACGTTAAAATGAGCGTGTTTAAAGTTGAATTTGCTGAAGACTGAATCATGAATAAAAGCCGCGATACACAATACCATAAGCTGATCAAGAAACTGATTAGCACGGAACGGACAGAATTGCTGAAAAGCGTTTTTGAACCGCTTAAACCGCTGGAGATTGCCAACATTTTGCTGCAGTTAAAACTACAGCATCAGTTGGTAGTGCTGGAAAATCTAGACAGAGAAACGTCTTCTGAGGTACTCAACAATTTGCAGGGTTCACCATCAATTCTTGGTGACATTGTTAAACAATTGTCTCCTGATCGTTTGAGTGACGCAATCGAGGATATGCCACAGGATGACGCAGCAGATTTTGTTGGACTACTTGATGATGATGAAGCAGATGCACTGCTGGATAGACTTCCTGAAAAAGATCGGGAAGAACTGACCAAACTGCTGCAATATGATGAGGAAAGCGCCGGCGGGTTAATGACACCTTATGTTATCGCTATACGTAAAGACCAAACTGTTGCCGCTGCAATCAAGGAAATACAGAAATTTATTAAAAAGAAGGGTTTTGAATTATTTTATACTGCTTATGTTGTTGACGAATATGATCACCTGATAGGTACAATTGGTACGACAGAACTATTATTGGCAGAGCGGAATACCTTGATCGAAAATTTGATGAATCCGGAAGTGGTAGCAGTTGACCAGGATTTGGATCAGGAAGAAGTCGCACAAATTGCACAGGAATACGATTTGGTCGTGGTTCCGGTCATAGACAAACATTTACGTTTGATAGGTCGTGTTACTCTCGATGATTTAGTAGAAGTGATTGTTGAAGAACATAATGAAGATTTAGGGCACATTGCCGGTACCGGCGCCGAAGAAGTTACAGAGCCCTCTGTTTTACGTGCTTCCGGTGACAGGCTGCCCTGGTTGCTCGTGGGTTTGTTTGGAGGTTTTTTGACTGCGATTGTGATGAGTTTTTATAAAAATGCTCTCATTTCGCTTCCTGATGTAACTTATTTTATTCCACTTGTTGCAGCACTTGGAGGAAGTATCGGTATTCAGTCATCCTCAATTGTGGTACGTGGACTCGCCACAGGCGCAATACAAACCACTGATATGCTGGTTCGTCTCTGGAAAGAGTTAAGGGTTGCGGTTTTGAATGGAATAGTTTGTTCAATCATTCTTGCAGGCATGTCGTGGTACCTTACAAATGATTTAGGAAGAGCCCTTACATCCGGAATTTCATTGTTGATCGTTGTCTGTTTCGCGGCAACCGTCGGTTCGACAATTCCAATTGTACTAAAACGAATGAATATTGACCCTGCATTAGCAACAGGACCTTTTATCACTACCACCAGTGACATCATCGGTATTGCCATTTATCTCGGATTTGCTTTTAATGTCAATTTTTCTCCACTTTTGAGTTCCTGATTTTCCAATGCCTTTTCGAGATATTTATGGACAAGAGCATGCAATTGGCCTCCTGAACCAAGCCGTTCACAGAGACAGGATGCCGCATGCCTGGTTATTCACAGGTCAGGCAAATATCGGAAAATACAAAACTGCAGTTGCTCTTGCACAAAAACTTAATTGTAGAAAAGGTGAAAAGGATGCCTGCGGAGAGTGTGATTATTGTCTTCAAATTGTGGAACAAAACTTTCTGGATTACCAGGTGCTGATTCCGGACGGTAAATTTATTAAGATCGATCAAATCCGGAAAGCATTGAACTGGCTCCACCTCCATCCGGATCAGGCAAAAAAGCGTGTGATGATTCTTGATGGAGCACAACATTTGGGACGTGAAGCAGCTAATGCTTTTTTGAAAACACTTGAGGAACCGGCACCACATACCTTACTGATTTTAATTGCAGAATCATCACAACAGCTACCGGAAACGATCGTATCACGTTGTCAGCAAATTCGCTTTCGACCATTGTCTGAAGAAATTTCGGAACGTATTTTGCGCCAAACTACGGACTTGACAAAAGAGCGGATTCAATTGTTGAGTGCCTTCAGCATGGGAAGTGTAAATAGAAATCTTGCTGTACGTCTTGAAATCATGGAAACTGTGCAGAAAACCGCCATCGTCTGGTTGACTACTTTTTCCGCGTCAACTTTGGAGGAAATGCTGCGTACATGTGAAAGCTGGTGCAAATCCAAAAATGAAGAATGGTGTTTGCTGCTTGACTTTCTCGAAACGTGGTTTCGTGATTTAACATGGTTACTTCACGGTCTTCCGGAAGAAAAACTTATTAACCGGAATGTAAATGCTGGAGAAAGCCGCATAAAAGCGTTGAGAAATTCAGCAGGTTATTTTAAGCAAAAGCAAATTTACGAAATTTTCAGCCGAATTGTGCAAACAAGAAGAGCTATTGAACTTAACGCAAATAAGTCGCTTGCAGTTGAATCACTTTGTTTGCACATGTACCGTATCGCAGTATGAATCTTAAACCTGGGAAATTGAGCATCTTAATATTTAGCAAACAGAAATTATTCCAACTGATTCCATTTTTCTGTTGTCTATATCTTTTTTCTGTTGTTCCGTCAGCAATTGCCCGTCAACCAACGCCTGCAGAACGGGAAGCAATTCGTAAAGAAACCAGGGTTGTGTTCCAAGACTTTCTGCAGCTATGGCAGGAGGAGCGCTATTTTGAATTGTACAATTATGGGAAAAAACAATCAGTAGATCAAATCACGATTGAGGAATTTGCAACGCGGATGGTTGAACTGGATTGGGTTCCGGTTGGTTTGGCTACTGATAAAGAGCCTGAAATATCATATCGTTACCGCACATTACTTTATGTGAATGCTGCAATTGTATTCAGGCATAAAAGTTATTTTGATTTGCAGTTCACAAATCAGCAATCTTTTTTGTTGCTCAAGGAAGGCGGAAAATGGCGTTTTGATTTACTGCAGATGATTCGCTCTCCTTTTTATTCTCCACAAAATTAGACAAAAATATAATAATTAAACCGTCTGAAAAACAATGGCCGAAGATGATGTCAGTTTAGTTGGCACTCTGGAAAAAATTGTATACAGCAATCCGGAAAACGGTTTTTTGATTGGCACCTTTCTCACCGAAAATTCAATCAGGCCAATCACCGTCAAAGGCATTGTTTTCAACACCCATGAACATGAAACATTACGTTTAAAAGGCAACTGGGAAAATCACAAAATTTACGGCCGTCAATTTTCAATTCGTGAATTTATGCCCGTTGAACCAACCTCTGCGGAAGGTATGGTGCGCTACCTGTCTTCGGTAATATTTAAAGGTATCGGTGAAAAAACGGCACAACGTATCGTCAACAAGTTCGGAAAAGATACTTTCAAAATTATTGACAGTTCTCCGGAATTATTGTCGGAAGTAAAAGGTGTAGGCAAGAAACAGCAAAAATCACTTCTTGCATCATGGGACGATCAGAGAGGACTAAGGGATGTGATGACATTTTTGCGTGGTGTTGGAATTACACATGTTTATGCACAACGCATTTTTACCAAAAATGGCTTGAACAGCATTCCGTTGATCAAAGCCAATCCGTATCAATTGACGGACATTCCCGGAATTGGTTTTCTTACCGCGGATGGAATTGCACGCAATCTAGGATTTGATAAAAATTCTCCTCATCGTGCCGCCGCCGGTTTGATTTATATGCTGGAACAACAGGCACTCAATGGCCACACCTGTTTTCCCCGTCAGGCCTTGCTCGATAAAACAGAGCAGGAACTTAATATTGACGCAACAATGCTGGAGTCATCAGTCCGGCAATTGCTTGAAGACCGTTTGTTGAATAGTGAGAAAATAAATGTTTTAAGCGGTCTTGAGCAGGAATTGATTTCCAGACCACGTTTCTACAAAGCAGAACGGCGTGTTGCTGAAAATATATATCGAATCCTGAACAGTGAAGCCTATACCGTTTTTGAAGGTGAAAATTCTCTGATTGAAGAGCAGGAGCGTAAAGTTGGATTGAAGCTTGATCCAGCTCAGAGAGAGGCTGTGGAAGCGGCTCTTCTACATAAAGTGCTGATTATAACCGGTGGTCCCGGAACAGGAAAAACAACCATTGTACGCTTTATGCTGGGTTTGATGCGCCCCAGAATTCCGGCTATCGGACTTGCAGCGCCAACCGGACGTGCCGCCAAACGGATTACAGAAACTACCGGTGCCGCTGCTTCTACAATTCACCGTTTGCTGGAAGCGAGCAACATGGGATTTCAGCGTGATCGTGAAAATCCGCTTGAACAGGAATTACTGATCCTTGATGAAACTTCAATGATCGATACACTGCTGATGGACAGTTTTCTGGAAGCAGTTCCTTCTGCATCGCGCCTGATTCTGGTAGGAGATGTGGATCAGTTGCCTTCTGTTGGAGCCGGGGCTGTGTTATTGGATTTGATTGAGTCCAGAACAATTCCTGTAGTACGTCTCGATCATATTTTTCGTCAGGCGGCAGACAGTTTTATTACCGTCAATGCACACAAAGTGCGAAGGGGTGAAGTCCCTGATTTCAGTAGATTAAATCAGAGCGCAGATGCTGAAAAAGAACTGTTGGATTTTTATTTTATCAAAGAGTCGGATCCGGAAAAAATTGTTGAAAAAATATTGCTGATGAGTACAGAGCGGATTCCGCAACGTTTCGAACTGGATCCAATGATGGATATTCAGGTTTTGACGCCAATGCACCGTGGAGTCACAGGTTCTCTACATCTTAACCGGAAACTGCAGGAAAAAATGAATCCTGATGCCAAAGGTTTTGAGCATCGTGAACAATGTTTCAGGATTGGAGACAAAGTTATGCAGCAGCAAAATGACTATGAAAAGCAAGTTTTTAACGGCGATCTTGGACGAATAGTTAATTGTGATCCGCAGACAAAAGAACTGCACGTTAGATTTGAACAGGAAATTATCCATTACCAGGCGAAGGCTTTAGATCAATTAACTCTGGCCTATGCGATAACGGTTCATAAATCACAGGGAAGCGAGTATTCAGCGGTGATTTTGCCTCTTACTACGCATCATTACATGATGCTGCAGCGTAATTTGCTCTACACCGCAATCACTCGTGGTAAACAATTGGTTGTGTTGATTGGGACAGAGACTGCGATACGAATGGCAGTCAAAAATGAAGGGACAATGAGGCGTTTTACAGGCCTGAAAAATCAATTGTCAGAGCTGGGGGCAACTCCATTATTTTGAACAGAAATCAAAGGGCATGACAAATTTATTACATCCAACAAAACTAAGACTGATTTGTCTGTTCTACATGCTTGTGTTGTTGCTTTCATTTACTCCATTCTGTTTTGCCGAAACCGGAGTAGTTCCGAGAGGCATTTTTTTAGCCACACATCAACCCTTGAGCGGGCCTGCCCAGGAATTTTCTGACATTGGAAAAAGCGCACAGGCGTATTTCGAATATGTCAATGACCAGGGTGGAATACACGGCCGCTCCATTTATTTGAAAATTGTTGATGATCAGTTGAATCCGGAAATGGCTAGTCAAAGTATTTCGGAATTGACAGTGAAAAATGATGTTTTCGCAGTTTTTAGCTCTGTCGGCAGCAAAACTCATCAAGCGGTTTATCCTTTGTTAAAACAGCAGGGAATGCCAAGTTTTTTTGTCGGGTCAAATTTGCCTGAATGGACGCAGCCTGTACGAGCAAATGTATTTGGTTTTATGCCGACAGCCGATACTGAAGCACGAGTTCTGGGAAAATATCTGTCAGGAAAACATGCAGGTGCGGAACTGATCATCTGGTATGCGGAAAAGCCTGTGTATTTGAGGGCGGTTAATGCTTTAACAAACAATTTGTTTGGAGTCTCCGCAAAGTTGCTGCCTGGAAAATCCGGAAGGCTCACTGCAGAATGGGAGCTTATCAATGAGCGTCAACCTGATTTGCTGATTGCCCTGGGTAATTTCGGTGATTTGATGGATTTTTTAAAAGCTTCACCAAACTTAAACATTCCAGTTTTTACTGGACATGCTCTGGCGGACAGCCGTCTTCCGGAGTGGCTGAGCGCTGTAGTTTCTGCGCATGTACGTGTTTTGACTGCATATCCCCTCAATGTTGAAACTGAACATCCCGGGAAAAAATTACATCAGCAAGTACTCAACGAATACGCGCCGCGTCTGAATTCAAGTAGATGGACTCTCTACGGTCATGCAGTGGCAGAACTGATGATAGAAGTTTTGAAGCGTTCCGGACGTAACCTGACCAGACAAAAAGCGGTTATTGCGGCAGAAAATATAAATCAATGGCAGGGGAAATTGCTCCCGCCGGTCTCACTCGATTCACGCAATCATCTCGCACTCACTTCTTTTCGTGTTTCGCAAATATTACCAGGGAGGGTTAATCACCTCTCTGATTGGATAGACGGTCGATGAACGGTAAAGGCACTGGAGATAAGTCACAAGTTAGCAGAACTGAAGAAACAGTGGGAAATGACTACAACCACACTAAAAGTGATTTTGTTGTAGAGAAGGACCATTTGATTGATTTTCCGTTTACAATAACCGCCGAAAGTATGGTTTCAGCTGCATTGGCAAATAATCAGGTTTTGGCATTTCCGACAGAAACTTTTTATGGACTAGGTGGAAATGCTCTTTCAAAAAGTGTAGTAGAACGCGTTTACAGCATCAAGCAACGCTCCCTAAATAAACCGCTGCCTGTACTGATTACTCCGGAATGGCTGCCGCGTCTTTGTATGTGGCGCGATTCGAGGATAAATGATTTAATGGATGCATTTTGGCCTGGTCCTCTTACCTTGATTTTAAAAGCGAATCCGGAACTTCCTCATCACCTGCAAAACGATAATGGATCTTTGGCCGTACGTTACAGCAGCTCGCCTGCAACGCAACGACTGATTGAATTGGGAAATTGTCCAATCATAGGAACCAGCGCCAACCGCGCGGGTATGCCGGAATGTTCTTCTGCAAAAGACGTTAGCAATCAGTTTAACAATCAAGTTGATTTGATTATTGATGGTGGAGAACTATCAGTATCCCAGGCATCAACGATCGTAAATTGTCGAAGCGGAACATTTAAGGTTTTGCGTCAAGGAGCAATTTCACTGACGGAATTAAATAGAATCTGCGAGATACGCTGAAACCGGTTTTTGCAGTATGTTTTCTATTTATAGATTAATTTACTACAGGTCTTTCTCTAAAATGCAGGTAAAAAACCCCGAGTAAAATATTCTAAAACTGAACATCATTCAAGTCTAAATCAAGTGATTCGGCTCAATGAGCTATTATTATAAATTCCCCCACCAGTTCACATATTCCGTCGATACCGGCCGCCGAGTTGATAAAGATGCTGAGTGATTTGGCCCAGTGAACAGACTTGCGCTGCATCCATCAGCACCTCAAAAAGATTGCTGTTATGCAAAGCGGAATCACTGAGGCGTTCCATCATGCCGTCCTGTTCTTCGGCATGGAATTGGTGGAACTTTTCCAGATCGCGAATTTGCATGGTTTTTTCTTCTTCGGTGGAACGCGCGAGTTCCATTTTCACGTCTTCTTCGGGTGGATCCGGATTTAGAAAGGTGTTCACCCCCATGATAGGCAACTCTCCGGAATGTTTGAGTGTTTCGTAATACAGCGATTCCTCTTGAATTTTATTGCGCTGATACATCGTTTCCATGGCGCCTAAAACTCCGCCCCGATCTGAAATTCTCACAAATTCGGACAAGATTGCTTCTTCAACCAAATCAGTCAGTTCCTCAATCAGAAAACTGCCCTGCAGCGGATTTTGATTTGAGGCTTGTCCCAACTCACGATTGATGATGAGTTGAATCGCCAGAGCACGGCGCACGGATTCACCAGTGGGCGTCGTGATAGCTTCATCGTATGCGTTGGTGTGGAGTGAGTTGCAATTATCGTAAATGGCGTACAGAGCCTGCAGAGTCGTCCGGATGTCATTGAAATCAATCTCCATTGCATGAAGTGATCTTCCGGAGGTTTGGATATGATATTTTAGTTTTTGCGAACGTTCATTCGCACCGTACAAACCACGCAGGGCCACCGCAAAGATCCGGCGCGCAACCCTGCCGATGACAGCATATTCCGGATCCATTCCGTTACTGAAAAAGAAACTCAAATTTCGCGCAAAATCGTCAATCGACAAACCTCGCGCCAGGTAGTATTCAATCATAGTGAATCCGTTGGCCAGAGTGAAGGCGACTTGACTGATCGGATTTGCTCCGGCTTCGGCGATGTGGTATCCGGAAATGCTGACTGAATAAAAATTGCGGATATCATTTGCGGTGAAGTATTCCTGCATGTCGCCCATCATCCGCAGGGCAAAATTAGTCGAGAAAATGCAGGTATTCTGCGCCTGGTCTTCTTTCAAAATATCTGCCTGAACGGTTCCGCGGAGATTGTTCAAAACAGTGGTTTTTACCGAAGCATAAGTTTCCGCATCCACAAAATGTTTTCCGGACATTCCCAGCAAATCCAAACCGAATCCACTGTGATTATCCGGACGTTTCATCCGGTATTCCGGAATAGGAAGTCCTTGAATTTTATAGTGTTTACGGAGTGTTTTTTGTGCGTCTTCCAAACGTCCTTTTTCCCGCAAATGTTTTTCAATTTGCTGGTCCACGGCCGCATTCATGAAAAAAGCCAGCACGACCGGTGCGGGGCCGTTTATGGTCATGGAAACCGAGGTGTTGGGCAAAAGCAAATCGAAGCCGGAGTAAAGTCTTTTTGCGTCGTCTACCGTACAAATCGAAACTCCGGCATTGCCGATCTTTCCGTAAATGTCCGGACGTGAATGCGGATTCGCTCCGTAAAGCGTAACCGAGTCAAATGCCGTACTCAGGCGCGTGGAGGGCTGACCTTGCGCCAGCAAGTGAAAGCGCCGATTGGTGCGTTCCGCAATCCCTTCTCCGGCAAACATCCGTGTCGGGTCTTCGCCTTCACGCTTAAACGGAAAAACTCCGGATGTGAACGGAAAACTTCCGGGAAAATTTTCCAAGCCCAACCAGTTCGCAATTTCCCCCCAGTCGTTAAATTTTGGCGTGGCTATTTTTGGAATTTTGAGTCCGGAAAGGCTGATGCTGTGATTCGAAATTTCCAGCACTTTATTCCGTACATCGAAGCGAAAATTATCGTCAAGATATGCCTGACGTTTTTGATGAAATTCACTCAGTTGAAGTCGCAGAAAATCAGGAAGTTTTGCCAGTTTTTCGTTGTAAAGTTTTGCAATTGGGCGCAAGTTTTCCGGAATATCTTCCAAATTCAATTCAGCGAACCCGCTGACTGCACCGTTCATTTGCTGAATCGTGCCGTGTAGTTGTCCACATTCTGTCGCAAGTGCGGTGTTTGTACGGACTTCCTTTTTATATTTCCGGACACTGACGGCGATTTGCCGCAAGTATTCTTTACGGTCTGATGGAATCAGCTCTGTCATTTCGGAAACAGCAAATTGAGCTTCATGATTGCGTGTCCAATCCAACGATTTATTTTCAATCAATATTTCAATCAATTGATGATAAAACCAAGCGGTTCCGCTGTCGTTGAAACGGTTTGCCACTACACCAAAGACCGGAAGTGCTTCCGGAGTTGACCCAAATTCAAGATGACTGCGCCGGTATTGTTTTCGTACTGCGAGTAACGCGTCTTCAGCACCTGGTTTATCAAATTTGTTGATTACAATGCAATCTGCAAAATCAATCATATCAATCTTTTCCAGTTGCGTTGCCGCACCAAATTCCGGAGTCATGACGTAAACGCTCAAATCGACAAAATCAGAAATTTCC
>DTUH01000116.1 GCA_012964265.1 Candidatus Lambdaproteobacteria bacterium | reverse complement strand
GAATTCACCGCCGAATATATTGCATCTGTCAACGCTTGTCAACAAAAAAAAATCAGGATACTCAAAAAAACTTCAAACCCCATTTCTCGACACTTGAAAATCCCAGGTCCGGAAAAAGATTCGTTGCTCTTCTTCAAAAACCTCCAGTTTGGATGTGACTTCAAAATTTACAGAAGTGGCGCTCATAGTTCCGGAAGCTTCAACACGCGTCTGCCAGTCACCGCGCCCGATTCCTGCTGTACGTTCGCAGCATATATGCAAAGAGAGCGGATTATCTTCTATCAGTGAAAGTGTGTCGCAACTGAGATCTTCCGTTTCCAGTCCATCATCGACAAAGCGGTAGCGTCCGTTGTCCACTTTGTTTGTTAGAGTGAAGCTGTCTTCAATCACCTCATGCTCTAGTGTTCTCTTGCGGTTGGCAGTTCTCAGTTCTTCAGTAGCCAACGGCTGTGAACATTCGGGTACTAAAAACTCAGGAAGCAGTACGTCTTCCGGACGAGCAGATCTGAAGGGCAGCATTAAGAAAGTTTTTCTTCCGGTGAAAATTGACAACACTGTTGATTCTGGACTGGGCCAGGCGTGTGGAAAATAAGCTGAGGTAAGTGACAGGCGCCAGCGGTGTCCGGATTTGAGCGAATGCGCACAGGCGTTGAGCTGAACCTTTGCGGTGAATTTTTCACCAGGAATCAGCGCTTCCGGATTTTCGTGACCGTTGCGGTGAGTCAGATTGAGCAAGCCCCAACTTACCAACAATGAAGTACCATCCGGAGCAACATCGCACAAACGTGCCGCAATCAGGGCTTTGGGCATATCGACGGAGAGCGTAACCGTTACTTCCGGATTGCCTAAAATTTCCATGCCTTCGGTCAAAGGTGCGGAAGTGAAGCACAAAGATTTTGCATCATCGGTACGCTGATCTCCGGGCAAATCTCCAGCTTCGCCCATTGGGAACCAGACTCCGGCATTCGCACCGACTGTTTGAGAATTTGGGCAAAGCACCGGTAATTCAGTTTCCGGTGTTTGACTCAAACTGTCCGGATTCAAATACCAAAGTTGTGATTCGTTCCGGAGTGGATTTTCCGGCGGCCAAAGCGGTTCGGCAATCCAGCGTCCCGGACGAAATTCGTGGTGTGTCTTTGGAGCAACACTTTCCGGCATCCAAACCTGCAACATCGGCTCATCCATAATTCCTGAAGCGGCTTTGCGTTCCGGAGAATCTGGTTTAAGCCAATAATCCCACCAGCGCAAACATTCCTGCACAAAACCGATTTGCGGCCCCGGCAAAGCCCGTTGCGGATATTCATGTGACCACGGGCCGATTAGTGCTTTTCGGGGACAAGAGAGTCCGGAGAGCATTCGCAAAATAGCATTGCTGTACGGATCAGCCCAGCCGCCAACCGCATAAACCGCACACTGTACGTTCGAAAAATCTTCACAAATCGAACCATGTTTCCAATAAGCGTCTCGGTGCGGATGACTGAGCCATTCCTTAACCAGCAGGGGCGTTTGCTCCAAACGCTCCAGCCAGCGTTCACGCCAACTCTCTCCCAAGACTTCCGGATCTGGAGGACGTGCATTCCAGGCAAGCATGGTCGTGGACCAACCGAGCATATCGGTTGCCAAAACACAGCCTCCCTTGTAATGCACATCGTCTGCATAGCGGTCATCTGTCGAACAAACTGTGATAATCGCCTTTAGTGCCGGAGGCTGCAGTGCCGCGACTTGCAGCGAATTGAAACCACCCCAGGATTTTCCCATCATACCGACGGAAGCGTTACACCAAGTTTGTTCTGTGAGCCAGGTAATTACAGAAACCGCATCGTCCAGTTCCTGTTGCAGGTATTCATCCAACATTACTCCCTCAGAGTCCCCGCTGCCGCGCATATCGACACGTATTGCCGCATAACCGTGTCCGGCGAAATACGGATGATAGAGCGAATCACGCAGCGCTGTGCCGTCATTTTTACGGTAAGGGATGTATTCCAGAATTGCCGGAACCGGATTTTCTTGCGCATCTTTTGGAAGCCAGATACGGGCGGCCAAACGGCAACCGTCTGGCATCGTAATCCAAATGTGTTTTATGGTTTGTATTTCGTGCGGGAATTCAGTTTTGATTTTCATGCGAACCTGAAATGGACATGAGTCAATAGTAAAGAATGTGCATTTTAAATATTTTTACTTCTACTACAAGTGTAAAACGAAAAGACAAAAACAAGTAACTCAAAGTAGAAGACCACGTATAATACCTGCTAATGACAACACAATCAATAAACTGAGAGCAAATATTCGGAAGGATTCAGGCGCGGTTTTTACAAAACGGCGATGACCGATGTAAATACCAAGTATCAGTGGAACTAACAACAGAACTGTACGTCCCAAAAGTGTGCTCGAAATCAGCTGTTGGTTTCCAGACAGAAGGACAGCATAAATGCCTGAAATGAAAAAATATGCAACCAGAGACGCACGTGATAAAGCCGCACCTGTTGAAGTTGAAAGGAAAAAAATAACAACAGGTAAACCACCCACTGCTGTTGCCCCATTGATCAGTCCTGAAAAACAACCAACACTGAAAGTCCATCCCCGACCTACAGTTTGCTTTGATTGGGAATTTTTTAACAACAACAAACTTGCAGTCAGTACAATTCCTGAAACGAGCAGCTGCATTGGTTTATGTGGAACATTTGTTAGAATTGTAATTCCAAAAGGAGTCCCCAGTACGACTCCTAAAATCAACCAGCGCAAAATCTTCCAGTCAATCTTTTTCCAAACCAGTGGCAGCATGTGAATGCTGGCTGCGATTTCAAGCAAAAATGCAGTTGGTATTACTTCAGCAGGTGGTAAAATCAGGGACAAACTGGTGACGGTCAAAGC
>DTUH01000115.1 GCA_012964265.1 Candidatus Lambdaproteobacteria bacterium | reverse complement strand
AGGTTATTAAGGAATTGCATCAAGCAGAGAAGACTGTTTTATTTGTTGACGATCATCCTGACAACTGTCTCAATGTAAGGGAATCTTTCCCGGAAGCAGAAATCTGGTTGATGTCCCGTCCATTTAACTACGATTTCAAGCACCCGGAAATTCGCCGTGCCAGGAATTGGACTGAAGTTATTGAACACTCCAGTACTCTTCCACTTGCTAAATAAGCTCGCCTAGACCATCTGAATGTTCAGGGACCGCCAACCATCCATCGGTTCTTGATTTTCGTTGACTCTGATGTGTCCATGTTTTTGATTAAAATTCTTCTTAACCGAATCTGGTTGGCATTAATAATTCTGCTGCTGCTCGCACCGGCAGTTTTCCCCCAGGAGGAAACGACTGCCATACAAGCAGGAGGAAGAGACGCTGTTTGGCGTATTGGATTTTGGGAGGTACTGCAGCAAACTTTCAGTAGTGATGATACTCATCCGTTTTATCAAATGACCGGAACCGACAGATTCAGGGCAGGAAAAGGTTTTTTTGGACCTACCTTTATTGATCCCGGGGCCAGCAACTTACTTCCCAATGTCTACGAAAAAAATGAAGATGGTCACGGCAGTCAAGACGGTTTTTTGACCAAGTTATTTAGTAATATACCGTTACTGAAAGGTCTTCCGACTTTTTCTCTGGAATATATTCTACCCACAGATTATGTTGCAGGCATCGGCTTATGCTTCGCCTACACCAATATTTGGCTGGATGATAAAAAAGTCAGGGCAGCCACCACTGGAGCTGATCCGGATTATGCAACCCCTCTTCTGCGGATGGCTTCTCATTTCTATATGTTTTCCGCCTCGATCCATCCTTTTGGTGTACCAAAGTCAGACGATCTTGATATTTTTATGGGCTACGGTCTCTCAAGGGTCGAAAGCACTTTGAAATCAGGTATTCGGGAAAATCCATCAATTAGCGCATATGCATCCTCCACACAGACTCAGCTCAGCGGCTCAACCGGCACCTTGCCGTTTCGGCGCATGGGAATTGCCTCTGGTGGGGAAAGTTTTGGTTTTATGCTGGAATTCCTGTTTCCGAGCAAAAGTGAAATCATTGACAATCCATTTGCTTCCAGCACCATCATTGATTCCACGATCTACGATTCAACATATAATGACCGAGGAGGAGCATTGCCGGCTAAAGTAGGAATGGAGGGAGGTATCACACGTGTTTCCTGGACATATTCATTTTAAGTAACACATTCATTTCCCAGAATCTGCATAACCTCTCCCACCAAATAAAAAGATCCCGCTACAACAACCGGTTTTTCAGAAGAAAGCAAAGCAGCTTCCATGGCTTCTTCCACAGTCGTGGCATATTTAATTTCAGGGGAATGTTCGAATCCTCCGGACTCGACAATAAAATTCTCCAGCATTTCCGGAGTTGCGGTTCTTGGCGAAGGAACCGGAGTGAAAATTAAATTGTCCGCTTTTTCACACAATTCTTTCAGTGGAGTTCGCAGAACAACATCCAATTTGTCAGCTGCCATTCCAAAAATCAGTGTGCAGGGAACAAGTTTATTTGTTGATAGATATTCTACAAGTGCTTCCAGTGCATCATGATTATGCCCGCCATCCAGCAGCATAGTTTTAAACACATGCGAGCGTTTCGCCCAAATGACATTCTCCCGCAAATCGAGTCGTCCACTCAATTTTACCTTTTGCGCGGCTTCAAACCAGTTTTTTTTCTGAAGACTGCTTCCGTCAAACAGGACTTGCATCGCGCATAAACTGGTCTGAATACAAGCCAGCCGCGGTTTCGAAGAAGAATTAAGTGCAAATTTATTTTCCGGAAACTCGGCTTCAAAAAAATCCTCCACAAAAAAAGCAGGCACCTTTGTTTTTCGGAATTGTTCAGACAGCCACGGTTTTAATTCCAGAACTTGCTCTGCGACTATAACAGGTATTTCAGAGCGTGTGATTCCTATTTTTTCTGCCGCGATTTCAAGCAAATTGCTGCCAAGCACTTCCTGATGATCAAGGCCAACTCTGGTCAAAATACATAACTCTTTAGCTGTCACATTGGTCGAATCCGCCCGCCCGCCCAAACCTGTTTCAAGGACCACCCACTCCATCTTACCGGTCTTGAAAGCATAAAAAGCAATTGCAGTTAATACATCAAAATAGGAAAGGTACGGATTCCCTTCATAGCCGCGTGCAATGTTCAGTACAATGGATGTAATCTGCGTAAAGGTGTCTCTAGCTACAAACTGATCGTTTAGTGTGATACGCTCTCGAATATCTGTTAAATGTGGAGAAGTATAGCAACCTGTTGCAAATCCCTGTACGCACAATAAGCGACTCATTATAGAGGCGGTCAGGCCTTTGCCGTTTGTTCCGGCAATGTGGATAATCTTAAAATTATTTTCCGGATTTCCTAAGTCTTTCAGTAAAAGCCGGATACCTTCCAATTTACTGATATCCCTCGGTTGAGCGCTGATTTCGTAACTTCCCCAATTTTCCAAGTCGGAAAGTACTTGCAAATAATTTTTGTCAGGCGCAGGCATTTTTTTTTGGAGGAAGGCAGACGAGGCCTCTGCCAAATCTCGGCAGGCGGTATAATTCCCCGACTTTGCAGAAATGACGGGGAAAATATTTTTCAGGCTTTATGGCAAAAACTGTTGAGGAAACAATTTTTATTTGAGGTACTTAAAAAAATCACTATCTGCATCCATCAGCAGCGTAGTTCCTTCCTGCAGACTGTTCCGATAAACATCATGGGAACGAAGGAATTTGAAGAAATCTGTGTCTTTCTGGTAGGCATCAGCATAGATTTTGGTTGCACTTGCCTCTGCTTTACCACGTGTTTCTTCATTAATTTTTTTTGATTCAGCAATGATTTCAACTCGCTCTCTGTCAGCATC
>DTUH01000114.1 GCA_012964265.1 Candidatus Lambdaproteobacteria bacterium | reverse complement strand
AATAAACACTGCCCGGGGGTCAAATCACGCACACTACCTCAGACAACAATCCTCACCATGCTGTAATGGCACAAGGAAACTATGTGGAATAAAGTTAAAAAAATATTTAGTGACGAAAACACAAAAATACTAAAGTCTTACCAAAAAGTAGTTGAAAAAATAAATGCGCTTGAACCTGAAATACAGGCCCTGGCGGATGCGGATTTTCCCAAAAAAACGGAGGAATTTAAAGCACGGCATGCAGCAGGAGAAACTTTGGATGACTTGATTACGGAAACTTTTGCTCTTGTTCGGGAAGCATCTCAGCGTATGATTGGCGAGCGCCACTACGACGTGCAGTTGCAGGGAGGCCTGGCTTTGCATCATGGAAACATTGCTGAAATGGCGACTGGAGAAGGAAAAACTTTGTCATCAACGTGTCCGGTTTATCTCAATGCACTTAGCGGAAAAGGGATTCACATCATTACTCCAAATGATTATTTGGCGAAACGTGACAGTCAGTGGATGGGGCAGATATTCGAATTTCTTGGTTTAAGTGTAGGTTTGATTCAGCATGGAATTTACGATGAGGGCCGTCGCAGCGCATATGCTGCTGACATTACGTATGGCACAAATAATGAGTTCGGTTTCGATTATTTGCGAGACAACATGAAATTTTCCCTTGAGGATTATGTTCAGCGCGAATTCAATTTTGCAGTGGTCGATGAGGTTGACAGCATACTTGTTGACGAAGCACGTACACCGTTAATTATCAGTGGTCCAACAGAAGATAATATTGAGAAATATCATCAAATTAATAAATTTGTTTATGGTCTCAGTCGTGAAATCCGCAAGGAGGAGGTTGGTAAACTGCCTCAGGATCAAATGCACAATATTGCGGAAAATCTGGATGAAATGGAAGACCACGATATTGTACGTGATGGCGATTTTGCCCTTGATGAGAGGGCACGCAGCATCAACCTGACAGACCAGGGTTCCGTTAAAATTGAGTCACGTCTGCAGGATCAGCTGGTTAAGGATACAAGCTTGTTTGATTATGAAAACATGGAAATTTTACATCATGTAAATCAGGCTTTGAAGGCTCACTACATGTTCAATAAGGATGTCGATTATGTAGTACAGGAAGGTCAGGTAATCATTGTTGACGAATTTACCGGACGTTTGATGCCGGGACGGCGTTTTAGTGACGGTCTGCATCAGGCTTTGGAGGCAAAGGAAGGTGTTACCGTTGAACGCGAAAATCAGACACTTGCTACAATCACTTTCCAAAATTATTTCCGGCTTTATAAAAAGCTTTCCGGAATGACCGGAACCGCGGAAACGGAAAAAAATGAATTCAAGAAGATTTACAATTTGGGTGTTGTCGTCGTTCCTACAAACAAACCACTCGCACGTAAAGATCTTTCAGATGTAGTATTCAAAACTGTGGATGCAAAATATCGTGCGACTGTTGACCGTATCAAAGAACTAAATCAAAAAGGACAACCTGTTTTGGTAGGTACGGTTTCCATCGAAGTTTCCGAATCGATCAGTAAACTGCTCACAAAAGTTGGTATTGCTCATGAAGTTCTTAACGCAAAACACCATGAACGTGAAGCAGAAATTATTTCAAATGCAGGTCAATTTGGGGCAGTTACAATTGCGACAAACATGGCAGGACGCGGAACTGATATTAAACCTTCACCGGAAACACTGGAAGTGGGAGGGCTGTTTGTTCTCGGAACAGGACGGCATGACAGTCGCCGCATCGACAACCAGTTCCGGGGACGCTCCGGACGGCAAGGTGATCCTGGCGCTTCCCAGTTTCTACTTTCTCTGGAAGACGACTTGCTGCGCATTTTTGGCGGCGAGCGTATTTCAAACTTGATGGACAAGCTGAACATTGAAGAAGATGAGCCGATTGAACATGTCTTTATTACCAAGGCGATCAGCAATGCACAGAGAAAGGTGGAAGGTTATCACTTTGATATCAGGAAACATGTTCTTGAATATGATGATGTGATGGAAAAACAACGCTCCATCATCTATGGCCGTCGTCGTGAAATTCTCGGAGAAGGTGTGCCTGAGCTTATATTGGAAATGTGCGATGGTATAGTTGATCGCATGATGAACCAACATTGTGAGGATAAGTATGCAGATCAATGGGATGTACAGGGATTCAACCGTGCTTTTGAGGGGGTCTTTGCCAGGGTGCCAAACGAAAAATGGTATGAAGAGGAACTCAAACCGGATGAGCATGCTGAAATATTTTATGGATGGATTGAGGATCTCTACAATGAAAAAATCGAGTTTTTCCGTAAAGTAGCAGAACTTAATTTTGAAACTCATGTTTCTGAAGAAGATCGTAAAGAATTGTTAAACCAAATGATTTTAGATTTAGAACGACAAGTTTTATTGAAAGTAAACGATAACCTTTGGAAGGATCATTTACTTTCTATGGACCATCTGCGGGAAGGCATAGGCTTGGTTGGTTATGCACAGAAAAAACCACTGGACGAATATCGGAAACAGGCATTTGAAATGTTGTCTGATTTAATGAACAGGATTGATCTGGAAGCGATCAGCACATTTTATAAATTAACGATTGCCCACCCTTTGGCAGAACCGGAACCTGTCCAATTGTTGCAGGATGTGGAATTCATCCATGGAGAAGTAGAGGAACCATCCGAGGAAAAAGCTAAAAAGAAAAAACAACAACCCGTACGTGCCCAGCCCACTATAGGACGTAACAAACCATGCCCGTGCGGAAGCGGCAAAAAATATAAAAAGTGCTGTGGACTTGCCAAAAAGATTGCCTGACTCATTTGCTGATCAGGCAATGTGGAGGGTACAGACCAGCTCACATTTTCAATACTTTTCCCTACACCAATACTCAGTTTTTTCAAAGTTGAAGCTGCTCAATTAAAAATCCCAATTTTCTTTTTAATCCAAAAATAATGACCTCATTAGC
>DTUH01000113.1:1615-2959 GCA_012964265.1 Candidatus Lambdaproteobacteria bacterium | reverse complement strand
ATGGTTCATGGTAGATCATCCTATGGTATGATCGAGAATGGCGCACTTGTGATTTCAGCTGACAGGATTAAATGGGTCGGTCCGGAAAAAGAATTGCCGGATGAATTTGCGGGACTTCCGGAGAAAAATTTAGACGGCTGTTTGGTAACGCCGGCACTGATTGATTGTCACACCCATTTGGTTTATGGCGGAAGTCGGGCAACCGAATTTGAGTTAAGATTGCAGGGCGCAAGTTACGAAGAAATCGCCAAAAACGGCGGCGGCATTCTCAGCACCGTCAAAGCCACCCGCGAGGCTTCCGAAGATAAATTACTGGCTCAAGCCTTGCCACGTTTGGATGCGTTATTGGCCGAAGGCGTTGCCACGATTGAAATAAAATCCGGTTACGGTTTAGACATTGAAACCGAAATCAAAATGCTGCGTGTCGCCCGTCAATTAGGCAAAGAGCGAAATGTACGCGTGAAAACAACCTTCCTTGGCGCACACGCGATTCCTCCTGAATTTTTTGAAAAACCTGATACTTACATTGATTTCGTTTGTGAAGATGTTTTGCCGGCGGTTCACGCCGCACCGGACGTTCCGGCTGAAAAACTTGCGGATGCGGTCGATGGTTTTTGCGAAAACATTGCTTTTTCTCCAAAGCAGATTTCCAGGGTTTTCGAAAAAGCAGCAGCTTTGGGATTGCCCGTAAAACTTCATGCGGAACAGCTTTCCAACCTCGGAGGAGCGGCGCTTGCCGCAAGTTACGGTGCATTGTCCGCTGATCATTTGGAGTTTCTGGACCAAACAGGAGTTGAGGCCATTGCCAAATCCGGAACGGTTGCGGTTTTGCTTCCGGGAGCATTTTATACCCTCCGTGAGACACAGTTGCCGCCGCTGAAATCTTTGCGTCAAGCTGGAGTTCCAATCGCTATTGCAACTGATTGCAACCCCGGTTCTTCTCCGTTGACTTCGATTCTGTTGTGCATGAACATGGCTTGTACGCTTTTTCGCATGACTCCGGAAGAAGCTCTTTGCGGGGTGACTCGTAATGCGGCACGAGCACTGGGAATCAGTGATGAAGTGGGGACAATTGAGGTTGGGAAAAAAGCGGAATTTGCGGTTTGGAATGTGTGCCAACCGGCTGAACTTACCTATCGAGTTGGTTTCAATCCGCTCGAAGAAATAGTTATTTGCCGCTGATATTCACGGATAAAGGCGGATTAAAAATATCCCTGTCCATCTGCGTAAATTTGTGGCTGTAAATAACCGCATAAACAAGAGAGTAATTTTATGAATTTGATCTTTAATCCGGGAAAAGTTACTCTGCTGGAACTGGAACAAATATATTGGGTAAATCCCGTT
>DTUH01000113.1:0-1515 GCA_012964265.1 Candidatus Lambdaproteobacteria bacterium | reverse complement strand
TCCGGGAAAAGTTACTCTGCTGGAACTGGAACAAATATATTGGGTAAATCCCGTTGTGTCTATAAATTCGGAAGCAAAAGATGCGGTTGAAAAAGCAGCTCGTATTGTGGAGCAAGCAGCAGGCGGTGACGCACCCATTTACGGTATCAACACCGGATTCGGCAAATTATCCGGAATTCGCATTCCACCTGAACAAACCGCCCTTTTGCAGCGTAACCTGATTCTCTCGCATTGTTGCGGAGTTGGCGAACCGATTCCGGAAAACATCGTCCGCCTGGTAATGACGCTTAAAATGCTCTCTTTGGGTAGAGGCGCTTCCGGAGTACGCTGGGAAGTAATTGAGCAAATTGAAGCCTTGCTGAAAAATGGCGTTACGCCGGTGATTCCGTCGCAAGGTTCGGTTGGAGCGTCCGGAGATCTTGCGCCGCTGGCACACATGACCGCAGTTTTGATCGGAGAAGGTGAAGCTGTTTTCCGGGGACAAAACATTTCCGGAAACGCAGCCTTAAATATAATCGGTCGCAAGCCTTTGGTTTTGGGTGCGAAGGAAGGTCTAGCCATGATTAACGGGACGCAAGTTTCTACGGCTTTGGCATTGTCAGGAGTTTTTGAAGGTTGGCGTTGCGCTTTGGGGGCATTGGTAACGGGGGCACTTTCCACCGATTCGGCCATGGCTTCCACTGCACCGTTTCATCCGGAAATCCAGCTTTTGCGCGGTCATCAGGGGCAAATTGATGCGGCGCAAACTTTGCGGAATTTGATGCAGGATTCGGAAATCCGGAATTCTCACCTTGACGGCGATACTCGTGTTCAAGATCCATATTGCATCCGTTGTCAGCCCCAAGTTTCCGGAGCTTGTTTAGAATTGTTGCGACAGGCGGCAAACACGCTTGCGGTTGAAGCAAACGCGGTTACAGATAATCCGTTGGTGTTGTCCAATGGTGAGATTGTTTCCGGAGGTAATTTTCATGCGGAACCGGTGGCTTTTGCAGCAGACAAAACGGCTTTGGCGCTGGCTGAAATCGGAGCCATTGCACAACGCAGGATTGCTCTGCTGGTTGATCCGAATCTGAATTTCGGTTTGCCGCCGTTTTTGTCTCCGGACGCAGGAGTTAATTCCGGATTCATGGTTGCCGAAATCACTTCCGCCGCGCTGATGTCTGAAAACAAGCACCTAGCCAATCCCTGTTCAACTGATTCCACTCCGACCAGCGCAGACCAGGAAGATCATGTTTCGATGGCCACACATGCAGCGTGGAGATTGCTGAAAATGAATGCTAATCTTGGCCGGATTCTTGGAATCGAATTATTAACTGCGGCACAAGGATTGGAATTCCGCAAACCGCTTTCCACAAGTACACCTTTGCTCAGTGTTTTGGCAGCGGTTCGTGCCGAAGTTCCCCCTTTGCAGGAAGACCGTTTCCTTGCTCCGGATTTGGAAAAAGCCGCAATTCTCATACGGAATGGGAAATTGATCAAAGCGGCAGGCGAAGCTATTTTCCCGAAAATCGAGGA
>DTUH01000112.1 GCA_012964265.1 Candidatus Lambdaproteobacteria bacterium | reverse complement strand
CATCCAATTGGTTCAAAATTCCACGAGCAAACAACTGCTCAATTTTTAATTGTGTCAACTGAAGATTTGTTTGCAAAAGGTGCTTCATCAATTTTTGCAGTGCTATATGCAAATCATAAAGCCTGTTCAACTCTGAAACATGCAAAACCGATGTTTCTTTCTCAACCGTGATTTTCAATCTTGGACCAAGACCATTTTCAGACATTTCCTGGACTACCCATACTTCCGGAACCATTCGTCCAAGTTCCGTTAACGCGCCTTGAAGCAATTTTTCAGGATTGAGTTTTTCAGGATTTACGTAATCCAATTGAAGATGCATCAGCACTTCTGCGAGCAACGGAGCTTCTGGTGCAGAAATAGGTGTGGGTATGGAATCTCTCCTTGAACTTCCGAAAAAACTGCAACTTGACAAAACAACTGATAGTAGAATTAAGAAGCACAGATGTTGACAGGATTTCCGTTTCATTTGTTGATTGAGGAATATTTTTACAGAGAGTACCTTCTTCAAGAAGAATAATTATTCTTTGATGATTCCAGCTTTTACTTGAAAGTGCAAAGTGTCTATGCTATTTATCACCTCATTCGAAATTTACGTTTAGCTAATAAATTTAACCACAGTGCATAAATTAAAAAATGAATATCGGTTCTCTACTTCCAAGACATGCCCGTTATCGTGCAGATCACCTTGCATTTGTAGTTGGTGAAGAGCGTTTAAACTTCTCAGAATTAAATTCACGTGTGAATCGACTGGCAAATGCTCTGTTAGCTTCCGGAATTCGTAAGGGGCAGAAAATGGCCACAGTTCTTCCAAATTGTGAAGAATTGATGTTACTATACTGGGCCGCCGCCAAAACCGGAATCGTGATTGTGCCTGGAAGTCCTCTGTTACAGGAGTCCGGATTGATTACATTACTCCGGGATTCTGACACTGTGATTGTATTTGCGGATGCGGAATTTGCGGATACTTTGGATAAAATAAAAAATGATCTTCCGGAAATTCAAAATGGCTACTGGATTATTCGTGGCGAAAGCATAATTGCATCCGGATTTACTGCTTATCTGGATTTCATCTCTGAATCCTCTATAGACGAACCTCCGGATGCGGAATTAACTGATGACGATGTTTACAACATCATGTATTCCAGCGGAACCACTGGCGCGCCAAAAGGGATTGTTCACACACATTATGTCCGTGCGAATTACTGCACACACTTCGCTTCCGCCTGGCGAATGACTCCGGAAAGCATAGTGCTGCACGCCGGTGCGATTGTTTTCAATGGCGCAATGCTGGATTTAATGCCATGGATGTTTTTGGGTGCGACTTATATTTTGCACCATTACTTTGATGCCGGAGCAGTTTTACATGCAATTATAAAAGAAAAAGTGACCCACATGGTCATGGTACCTTCGCAGATTATTGCTTTGCTTAACCATCATGACTTTGAACCGGAAAAACTTCGCTCACTGGAAATGCTTCAAAATGTGGGTGCTCCTCTGCTGCTGGAATACAAACACAAACTGAATGAGGTTTTACCCGGAATTTTTTATGAATTATATGGAGTGACGGAAGGATTCTTTTCACATTTGGATCGTGATGATGCACTGCGTAAAGTTGGTTCAGTGGGAACAGCACCGCCGTTTATTGACATAAAAATTTTACGTGAAAATGGTGAAGAATGTGATGCAAAAGAGATTGGAGAAATATGCGGGCGTGGACCAATGATGATGAGCGGTTACTACAAGCAGCCGGAATTAACAAAAAAAACAATCGTCGACGGCTGGCTGCATTCCGGCGATTTAGGTTTTCTTGATGAAGATGGTTTTTTATTTTTGGTGGACCGTGTCAAAGACATGATCATCAGCGGCGGAGTCAATGTATATCCAAAAGATATTGAAGAAGTAATAATTCAGCATCCTGTGGTTGCTGAGGTTTCGGTGTTTGGTGTTCCTGATAAGAAATGGGGTGAGACACCGATTGCGGCAGTTATCATGCACCATGGTCAAAACGTTACTCAAAAAGAATTGATTATGTGGACTAATGAACGTGTAGATGCAAAATTCCAGCGAATCGCAGATGTCCAAATTCTTGATGCGTTTCCGCGCAATGTCGCGGGAAAAACTCTTAAACGTGAAATACGCGAGTCTTACATCAAAAACTAATCCTCTCAATCCTGTAGATCGAGTTTTTGTCTCAGAAAGTTTGATGTAGATGGAATACAGGAAAACGGATTTGTGGTTTTTACAGGCTGATGCAGAAATTATTCATTTTACATTTGCACATCTTTTATGCTATAATTTCGTGCTTAAATACTGCACTACTTGAGTCATAATACTGAGGTTATTTGGACGAGAACAGATTATTCAATAATTGGGAGCGTGCTTTAATTGTATCTGTACAACTCCCAAACAGATCAAATGCAGAAGTCCAGAGTTCACTGGAGGAGATGTCATCGCTGGCCTATTCTCTCGGCGGAGAAGTGGCAGGACAACTTGTTCAGGCCCGCCCACAAATACATCCTGCTTATTTTTTTGGTAAAGGAAAGCTGGATGAGATTAAATCCGCAATCAGGAATAAAGAAGTTGATGCAGTGCTTGTGGACAATCAACTCAGTCCTAAGCAAACTCAAAATTTAGAAAAAATATTTGAGTGTGAAGTGCTGGATCGCACACAGGTAATTTTAGAAATATTTGCAAAAAATGCTCTTACACGTGAAGCAAAGCTCCAGATAGGATTGGCGCAGTCAGAATATCTGCTGCCTCGTTTAGTTGGGTTGTGGAAACACCTGGACAGGGAGCGTGGTGGAATTGGGGCGTCACGTGGTACTGGTGAGAAACAGATTGAAAAAGACAGACAATTTTTACGTCAGAGAATCACACGACTCAAAGTACAGTTGAAACGAGTCGAAAAGGAGCGTATTACTCAAAAACAGCGGCGCTCAAACTGCCTTCGTGTGAGCCTGATAGGCTACACAAATGCCGGCAAATCCACCATCATGAATGCGCTTACAAATTCCGGATTATTGGTGGAGGACCGTTTATTTGCTACACTTGATTCAACAACGCGGCTTCTGGAAGAAGATTCACGACCCAAAGTATTGCTGTCTGACACAGTAGGTTTCATAAGTAATCTTCCACATGAAGTGGTAGCAGCGTTTCGTTCCACACTTGCAACTGTCAAAGATGCGGATTTGTTGCTGCAAATAATTGATGTCAGTGACAAGATCGATGAGCATTTGCAAACAACAACTGAGGTTTTAGCAGATCTGGATGCTCTTTGTATTCCAGTTTTGAAAGTATTTAACAAAATAGACCGGATTTCTCCTACACGATTGCTAATGTTGAAAAAACTGTATCCTGAAGCAGTTTTTGTTTCAGTAAGAAACAATGAAAAAAACGGTTTGAAAAGTTATTCAAATTTAGTTGAAAAATTAAGAAATAAGATTCTGGAATTTTTTGATGAACGTATGAAAACAGTGACAATTCGTCTTGATTATCAGCATTCCAGGCAATTAGCAAATATTTATGAATGGAGCAGGGTTGATAACATTGATTATCAGGAGGAAGGGATTTTGATGACATTGACTACAATTCCCGGAAATCTGGATCGCTTACGGCATCAAATGGGAGTAAATTTTACAGAGATGAACTAACCCGCTCCAGGACTTTCCCCTGAATCAACAGACTAAAACAAAATTCGACTGCGAGCCTTAATAATCCAGAACTTGAAAAACAGACAACAGATGTTTGTCATTTCGATCAGGGCGAGAAATCTAATATTTTTGATTTTATTAAGATTTTTCCAGAAGTAGAAATTGAAAATTTCGATTTTTAAACATATTAAAAGACTGTCATAAAAGAATTAAGTAAAAATGCAAAAATTCATTGTTGAGGGTGGAATCTCACTCTCTGGAAGTATCACGCCTTCGGGCAATAAAAACGAAGCTCTTCCAGTAATTTCCGCAACTTTACTGGCAAAAGAGCCTGTGACTTTACACAACTTGCCAGACATTCTTGACATTGCAATCATGCGTGATTTGCTTGTCAGTCTCGGCGTAGAAGTTAAGCAAATTGATAAACATACTTTTAGTTTTGATTCAAGTCATCTGCAATCAACTGTACCGGATTCAGAACAGGCTAAGCAGATTCGCGGTTCTTTCCTCCTGGCAGGACCTCTTCTCGCACGCAAAAATTCGATAGATATACCTTCACCGGGTGGAGACCGCATCGGGTTAAGACCGGTCCATACTCATCTGTTAGCACTCGAAAAGCTTGGTGCAAAAATTTCCCTGGATAAAAAAGGGCTTTATAAAATGCGCACCGCAGGTTTAAAAGGAACAGATATTTATCTGGATGAAGCCAGTGTCATGGCCACAGAAAATGCCGTAATGGCTGCGGTTACCGCACAAGGAAAATCCAGCATTTATAACGCTGCCTGTGAACCACACGTCCAGGGACTCTGTCATTTTCTCGTAAAACTGGGCGCTAAAATCGAAGGTATCGGCAGTAATTTGCTGATCATTGAAGGCGTGAAAAGCCTTGCAGGTGCCGATTACACTATTCAGCCCGATCACACGGAAGTCGGTTCTTTTATTGGATTGGCTGCGGTTACAAGAAGTGAATTGCGAATCAAGAATGCAGGAGTCAAGTATTTGAACATGACAAGGTTGATGTTTGAAAAACTGGGTATAGAAATTCAGGTTGAAGGCGACGACATACTAATTCCGAAAAAGCAAAAACTTTGCGTACAGAAAGAAGTACAAGGAGGAATTCCAAAAATTGATGATTCTCCCTGGCCGGGATTTCCAGCTGATTTAACCAGCATCATGACAGTGGTAGCCACACAATGTTCAGGTGCAGTTTTAATTTTTGAAAAAATGTTTGAAAGCCGTTTGTTTTGGGTGGATAAGCTAATTGAAATGGGCGCACAAATTATTCTTTGTGATCCACATAGAGCGGTTGTTTCCGGTCCAACTCCCCTAAACGGAGCAAGAGTTTCTTCTCCGGATATTCGTGCAGGAATGGCTTTATTAATTGCCGCACTTGGTGCAAATGGCATCACGGAAATTCACAATATTGATCAGATTGACCGTGGCTATGAAAAAATCGACGAACGGCTGAATGCTTTGGGCGCTAGAATTAAAAGAGTAAAAGAGTAAAAGAGTAAAAGAGTAAATGAGTAAGAGAGTAACGAAATAAATGGGAAATAATAAAAAGCTATCCACGGAACAAGCAAAGGTATTGGAGGAGGAACAACAGCTTCTGCTACTTATAAAACAAGGATTGCTGATGCTTGCTGCCGAGGATAAACAAAGTAATATAAGCAACTTACAACTTGAGAACATCATAGAATTACGTGATTCTCTCGCAGATACACTGCCCGAGGATGTGCCGGCTGTAATGGCACAAATGGAGCGGATGGTATTGCTGCACACACAACAGGATTCTCACAGTTCTGTTTTCGGATATAATCTCGATACTCCCTATTTTGCACATATCCGCTTGAAGGAAAACAATCGTGAACGGGACTTATTGATTGGAAACCAGAACTGCTTTTCCACACACTTGCCATGTCCAATAGTTGATTGGAAAAATGCGCCGATTAGTCAAATTTTTTATCGCTATCGTGAAGGAGATGAATATGTCGAAGATTTTGGTGAGCGCGAACTGGAAGGTGAGTTGATCACGAGGAGGATGTTACTGATAGAGAATGGCATTTTGATGCGAATCAACTGGCCCGGGGGTGTTCTGGAAGACTTATCAACGGAACAGGAAAGTAGTAATAAATGGCATTTGGTAAGTCAAAATATGCCGCGCCTGGAAAGTGGTCATGACAAAACTCTGGACGAAATCCAAGCGCCTCAAAAGTTAACATCTAACTCTGGAAAAACTACCGACCTCAGTTTTTCCGGTTACAGGGTGGACAAACATCTCCGGCAGATCACAGCATTGGTAGATCCTCATCAATTTGAGGTAATAACACATTCTGAATCCGGAATTATTTTGATTCAAGGCGGAGCAGGTTCCGGCAAAACCACAGTTGCGCTTCATAGACTTGCTTATTTGATGTCAAAAAAGCCTCAATACTTTAAACCAAAAACTGTACTGCCGATTGTTTTCGGTCCGGCTTTAGCAAATTACATGTCCAAGGTCTTACCTGCTTTGGGTGTGCATGGCGTAAGTCCCAGGACATATCACAAATGGGTGTCCGGACTCCGCCAACGTGCGTTGCCTGAATTACCTTCAAATTATGCGGAAAACACTCCGATGGATGTGATTGAACTTAAGAGACATCCATTATGGCTGAAATATTATCTTGAGGAAATCAAAAAACGAACAATGAAGTTCCGCAAATTGTTTGAAGTAAAACTTGCCAAAGTCGAACAGTTGGAAGTCTTGCTTGAGGCTTGGGACGCCTTGAAAGGTATGCCTTTAATACCACGTTTGCTGCGTTTGGTGGGTTGGTCAAAAGGCGAAGTATTAATTGATGCGGTTGCAAAACTATCCAGTTCAAGAATGGAAAAACAACTTCAAAATGTTTTGGAACAGGCTTTTCCGGAGTTGTTTGAATCACCGCATTTATTGATTTCTCAAATATGGAATGATTGCCTTGTCAGTCAGGAAATGCTGGTTGAGACAGTGGGACGGCTTGCTCCGGGTGAATTTAGCGAAACCCAACTGACAAGCGCCTGGACTTGGGCGGTTAGACAGTATCAAAAGAGGCAGGAAACAGGAGAAGTCGCAGAATCAGAACGGATTCCTCTGGTTGAGCTGGTGGAAGGATTAGGCAGTATTGATTTGAATTTTGCAGATGAAAAATCAATGTTGGATGAAGAAGATGATACACTTTTGCTTCTACTTTTTCAACTGCTGATGGGACCATTGCAGCTCAAAAACGGTAAGCTTCTGAGCTACACACATTTGATGCTCGATGAAGCTCAGGATTTTGGTGCACTTGAGTTTCAGCTTTTAGTAAGTCTGACACCGGAAAAACTGACCAGTGTTACATTAGCTGGAGATTTGGATCAACGAATAATGCTTGGGCGAAAACATGAAACCTGGGAAGAATCACTTTCTCATTTGACCCTGCCCGATGGCACAAAACCGGACGTGACCGCATTAGCACCTTTAAAAATTGGTTACCGTTCAACAAACGAAATAATGTCAGCAGCAAAAAAAGTGATCGGCGAACACAGCGTAAATACAGTCTGGCACTCTACTCGTCATGGTGTACCGGTGGATGTTTTCCGTTTCAGGGAACGTGGTGCGATGATAGCATTTCTGGCTGACACACTGGAAGATTTAGCTATTCGTGAACCCCTTGCCAGTGTTGCTGTATTGGCCCGCACTCAGGAAACAGCCCAAACCTTGTTTGAAGGTCTGCAAAGAACCGATCTTACGAATATGCGTTACATAAGCGATCAGGAATTTTCATTTACTCCGGGAATTGATATTACAGACATTTCACAGACTAAAGGTCTTGAGTTTGATACGGTTATAATCGCAGACGCAGATGCTTCAACATACGGCCCGGATATTCGTTCCCGGCAATTGCTGTATGTAGGTGTTACCAGAGCAGCACATCAGCTTTGGCTCCTGCACTGCGGGAATCCCTCCACCTTAATTACTGGAATTGTGGAAAAACCGCATTCAAATTGATTTTGAAGTTGAGACATTTAATGCAGCCGATTATAAACAAGCAAATTAGCAATTTAAAAGAATCCGCAACTTTATTTATTAACCAGCTTGCGCTAAATTTACGTAGCGAAGGACGAAGCATTTGCCACTTGGGGTTCGGCGAATCACCATTTCCAGTGCCCGAACCTATGCAGGCAGCTTTGCGAGAAAACTCCTGGCGGAAACAATACATTTCCGGTTGTGGATTACCGGAATTACGTCAGGCAATTGCCGGTTTTTTTAAAAGTGAATTTGGTTATAACTATTCTTTTGAAAATATTTTCATCGGACCGGGAAGTAAAGAACTGATTTTTCAACTTGTTTACTTGTTGGAAGGACCGCTCATGGTTCCTGCTCCAAGTTGGGTAAGTTACGGTCCGCAGGCAAAAATTCGCTCCAAAATATTTATTCCAATTCCTACTGACTTTAAGAAAGGTTATCGTTTGCAGGCAGAAGAATTGGAAAAAGCATGTTCCGTTCAGAAATTTTCGCAAAAAATTCTAATTCTTAATAATCCAAGCAATCCTACTGGAAGTGTTCATGCTCCGGATGAATTACGGGATTTGGCAGAGGTTTGCCGTAAATATGAAGTCATTGTGATTTCAGATGAAATATATGCACTAATCAATTTTGGTAAGCAGGCCTTTGAGGGAATTGCAAATTATTATCCAGAAGGGACTATAACCACAAGCGGCATATCAAAAGCATTTTCAGCAGGAGGTTGGCGTCTTGGTTTTGCTATGATTCCGGATGATTTGAAAGAAATTACGCGGCCACTTTCCGCATTTGTGAGTGAAACTTTCAGCTGCGTGAGCGCTCCTGTACAGTACGCAGTTCTGCCTGCATTTGATAATTATTGGTCGGTGAAAAAGCATGTTGAACTTTGCCGGGACATTCACGGTGCCGCAGGAAATTATTTATATCAGTGCTTTACCGAAATTGGCCTGAATTGTCCTGAGCCTCAAGGAGCATTTTATCTGTTTCCGGACTTCGAAAATTTTAGAGACAAATTGACATCCCGCGGCATACTCAGCAGTGAGGAATTGAGTACACGACTTTTGGAAGAGACCGGTGTAGCGCTACTTCCGGGATCAGATTTTTATATGCCGAAAGATTTTTTTGGTGTACGTGTAGCCAGTGTAGATTATAATGGTACACAGCTCATGCAGGATTTTCCGGAAAGTGGGGAACTCACTCCGGATTTGTATAGAAGTCTGTTTCCCGGTTTGACAGAGGCATCTGAACGTATTGAAAAGTGGCTTCACTGAATTATTAGCTGCTGATAAGCATAAATTAAACCTTTGCGCTGGCGACTTAAAACTATAAATAAACGGTCCGAAGATGAAATTAGTTAAAGGCTATTTAGGACATGATTTACAGCTGGAAGGGAGCCTTTCAAGCAGTGATAGCATTCGCATTGACGGAAATTATGTCGGTAGTATAAACAGTAAATGCATGGTCATCGTGGGTGCTTTAGGTAAAGTGAAAGGTCAAATTGATGCGCCCGTGATTCGGGTTGATGGTTGGGTAGAAGGCAATATCAAAGCCTCAAAACTTGTAGAAATTTTGGAAAACGCGAGAATCATGGGAAATATTTCTACACCAGTAGGTGGATTGAAAATGAGAATAGGCAGTGAATTTGTTGGAAAATTCAGTGTGAATTCTACTGACCAAAGCACCAACGAATAAAGAAATTTAAAAAATCATCAAGCAGTCAGTTTTGTCAGGCCTGCGCTTTTCTTGTCAACTGTATTATTATTTGCTTCCGGAGACCCAGCTAGAACAGGTTTTTCTCTAGCAGTAGGAATATCCAAAATATTGATAGGAGATGATTTGACGGTTGGCAGGGTCTGTGCTGACTGTGCAGTGTAGGTTTTGGGCGCGGGTTTGCTGTCAGTTCGCATTAAAACCGCAAATTTCGGCAGACGCAGCAGTTCCAGCAAAACAGGTGATTTCCCTTCATCTCTGAGATTGTTCTTGATCATCTCAGGCAGGTCATTCAAATTTTTCAATTCCAGTTTTATTGCCTCAGGGAGTTTTAACAGCATTTGTCTGTCAGTCTCGCTCATCAAATCAATCTGTTTCTTAATTGCTCCTACAAAACCATCAACCGCGGCATCCGGAAGTTTTTCCTGGACCAGCAAATTTTCTATTCTTGAGAGTACCTTTAAATACTGTGAAGTCTCATTCCGTTCCGCACCTTTTGCTGATTCCAAATTTTCATCTGTTTTGAGGGCTTGAATCCCGGAACTTGCTGCAGTTGGCTTATTTTTTCCTTGGACCTGTCGATCTAAGCCGGTTTGTTTGTCTGGAATAGTTTTAGCGGTAACTTGCATAACTTTTTGAGAATGAGGAAAAAAACTTGTTGAATTGTTTCGATCAATCAGCAACCATTCCGACATTCAAGTTTTGAGCCAATTTTATAAGCAGAAGAACTGCGTTCTAACTTGATTTCATTAATAAATTACAGGATCATAGAACATAAAGTTTAATAATTTCAGAGCGCTCACAATTTACAAACTGTCCCTCAAATAATATCATAAACAATTTATGTTGCTGATTCCTGCAATTGATTTAAAAAACGGCCGCTGTGTTAGACTGCTTCAGGGTGAAGCAGATGCGGAAACCGTGTATTCACATGAGCCTGCTGCCATGGCCCGTTCATTTGAAGACGCAGGTGCAAAGCGTTTGCATCTGGTTGATTTGGATGGAGCATTCAGGGGACAAGGTACAAACTTGGACAGCATCCATTCAATACTTAAAACAATTTCGATTCCCGTTCAACTGGGAGGAGGTTTGCGTACAGCAGAAAACGTTGAACAAATGTTTGAGCTTGGTGTTTCGTCAGTCATCGTAGGAACAATGGCCGTCAAAAATCCTGATGTTCTGGAGGGCCTTATTCAGCGTTTTTCCGGAGAGAAAATTTTTCTCGGAATCGATGCGCGAAACCGTAAAGTTTCGATTGAAGGCTGGCAGGAAGGAACCGAAATTGACGATGTGGAGTTTGCTTTGCGCTGGAAAAAGCTTGGGACTAAAAGAGTCATTTTTACAGACATTGCGCGTGACGGAATGCTTAGCGGGCCAAATTTAGAAGCCCTGAGTGATTTTGCACGTCGAACCGGATTGAAAATAGTGGCATCAGGAGGAGTATCTTCGATGGCAGACTTGGAACAGCTCAAAACTCTGGAAGCAGTCGGTGTTGATCAGGTAATCAGCGGGAAAGCAATTTACGAAGGCAAACTCGATTTAAAGGAGGTATTCAAGTGTTAGCACGCCGTATTATACCATGTCTGGACATAAAAGCAGGCCGTGTGGTCAAGGGTACCAGTTTTGTCAGTTTACGTGACGCAGGCGATCCTCTGGAGCTTGCGCAACGCTATAATGAACAATCTGCAGACGAGCTTGTATTTCTTGACATTACTGCTTCAAATGAAAATCGTGGAACAACAATTGAACTGGCAACACGCTTGGCACGTGAATTGTTTATCCCTTTTACTATAGGCGGTGGAATTTCAACACTTGAGGATATGCATGCTCTTGTAACCGCCGGTGCAGATAAAGTTTCAGTAAATTCTTCTGCAATCCGGAACCCGAATCTCATCACAGAAGGTGCAAAGCGTTTTGGTTCGCAATGTATCGTTGTTGCAATTGATGCCAGAAAACGTGATATGAAAACAATGAAACGACATGATACAGACAACACCTCAAAATGGGAAGTCTTCAGTCATGGCGGAAGCCGTCCGACCGGTCTGGATGCAGTAGCATGGGCCCGTGAAATGGAATCCCGCGGTGCAGGAGAGATATTATTGACCAGCATGGATGCGGACGGACACCAGAATGGATTTGAACTGGAATTGACTGCCGCAATCAGCGGCACCCTCAACATCCCTGTAATTGCGTCAGGAGGTGGAGGAACTTTTGAACATTTTCGTGATGCGTTCACGATTGGCAAAGCTGATGCTGTTTTGGCCGCATCTGTTTTTCATTATGGTAAATATACTGTTTCCCAGGTAAAAGACTATCTCAGTGAAAACAATATCCCCGTCCGTAAAGTTTAACGTTCTCTGAAATGAATGGAACTATGTTTTGCATTACCGATAATTATCGCTTTTCACAGCTGACCTTGATTACAATACTTGCGCTTATTTTCTGCAGCTCGGGAGATCTGTTTGCTTATGAGGAAAAACAGGTACGTACGATCAACAAACGTGTCTGGTCAATAATTAATGGAAAAGTAAAGCTGGATAAATCATCTTATTCTGTTGAAAAAGTACGGATATCAACACCGAAAGTAGAACAGCTAAAGCCGCCTCCACCAAAAAGCCACGAAAGAATTCCTGCCATCAAGCTTCAAAAGATACTGATTTCTCAGGTAAATTATAAGAAAAAGAAGTTTGCCAAAAAGGAAAAACGGGGTTCATATTGGTCCAGCGCACAGGGAAGTGCTAATTCTTTTCTTGAAAACACCAACGCTGTAAGTAAATTTTGTAATAACAATACCACCACCCCTTTTTGCATCCGCAAAACAGAGACCCATAGTACTTACTACGGTACAACTCCACCTAAAAAACCCCGCAAAATAAATCTGTATGATAAATTCATCTTCTATAAAAAACACGAATCAAACGAATTTGTTCAGCAATTGATAGAGCAGTCAAACCGTTGACAGCAGATGGATACAAATTATCAAAAGCTGATTAGACTTGCCGATACACTTTCGATGCGTGAGATGGATAGACACGCGATCGAAGATTTGGGAATTCAAGGCGTAGTTTTAATGGAAAACGCGGCTCGTAGTGTCGCGGATTGGCTGGTAGAAAATAAATTAAAAAATAATCCTGACGCCCGAGTTGTAGTTTGCTGCGGTAAAGGAAATAACGGTGGCGACGGATTTGCGATTGCACGGCTGTTAGCAAACCGGGGTTATGATATCCATGTCGTTGACGCCGGAGAAGCTAAAAAAGGAGATGCCCGTAAAAACCAGTTACTTTGGGAACAATTCGGAGAAAGCACTTCTTTTCCGGATGCAAATGCCACTCGCCTGCTGGAAGAGGCAGATGTCCTCATCGATGCAATTTTTGGCATCGGTATGGAGCAGTCTATAGAAGGGGCTTATCGGGAATGGATTGAAATTTTCAACTCAAACAAAAAGGCTTTACGTGTTGCCGTAGATATTCCGTCCGGAGTTTCAACGGATGAAAGTAAGATTTTTGGCGTCGCAGCTCAGTGTCAGCACACTATAACTTTTCAAACAGGCAAACCCGGATGCTTCCAGCATCCTGGAGTGCTCTATTCTGGAAAAGTTCACATTGCGGATATTTCGATTCCGGAAAATTGGCCTGTAAATCTACCAGCAAAAGAAGCTGAAGATGAAGCTGCTGAAAAAAATCTAACCCCGCACACTTATTTACTTACTGCTGAATTTGTCAATGATTTAGTTCCTGAACGCCTTCCGGAGGCACACAAGGGTTCCAGTGGACATTTGCTGACTGTCTGCGCTTCTGCCGGTATGGGAGGTGCGGCAAGTCTCGCTTCTTTGGGTGCACTAAAAAGTGGAGCAGGTTTAGTTACAGCTTGTGTTCCCAACGAACTCCGCGATCGGCTTCCCGGACAGGCTCCGGAAATCATGACTGTTACCCCTCACAATGCTCCGGAATTTTTTACAGAAGAACATGCAGATTATGTAGAACAACTTGCAGCAGTGCGTAATGCCGTAGTACTCGGTTGCGGACTGGGGGTTCACTCTCAGACTGCCAAGTTTGTGCAGCATCTGACAAAACATCTGGAGGGTCCGTTGCTGATTGATGCTGACGGCCTCAACAATTTGGATGAGCAAACTCTGAAGGAAAGACTTGGAGTCGCCGTTATAACTCCGCATCCGCGAGAATTATCAAGACTTTGTGGACAGAGTGTAACAGAAATTCAGGAAAACCGGATTGCAACAGTTCGGCAACTTTCTCAAGAGTGGAATGTAGTTCTGCTGCTCAAGGGCGCATATACGGTAATTGGCAGTCCAGATGCAAAAATATTTATCAATCCCACCGGAAACTCCGCTTTGGCAACAGCCGGTTCCGGAGATGTTTTAAGTGGTTTCATCGGTGGTTTTCTCGCTCAGGGTTTGTCACCTTTGCATGCTACTTTGACAGGTGCTTACCTTCATGGCCTTGCTGCAGAATGCTTAATCCAAAAAAATGGTATATCATTCCTGCAATCTGGAAAACGAAGTTATGCTTTGATCACATTTCTTGCTAAACGCAAGCCTTCAAAAAGATCGCTGGCAACAATGTTGTTTGAATCAGTTTTTTGGATTAAGCATTCTACAGCAAGGCCATGAAGGTAAGCACCTGTCAAAG
>DTUH01000111.1 GCA_012964265.1 Candidatus Lambdaproteobacteria bacterium | reverse complement strand
CAGTGATAGAAGTTCGTAAAAATGACAACTGAGCGTTATGGTGTATCAACTCCTGACCATGACTTCTCTCAGGCATGGGATCTGGCCCAGATCGTAAAGATTGCTCTCAAACGATCCGATTTGACCCTCACTGATAGTTCCCTTGCTGTAGACCGTTATGTTATTCGTGATGCCCTTACAACCATTAAAGGCTATCAGACCCTGGGTGGGGGTATTGTTGACTTTTGTGCAAATCCAACACCTGAATGTCGGGACGGAAACAAGACTCCTGTACTAATTGAGTACACAAGTGGTGGCGAAAACTATAAGCTTAGAGTAATTGGCAAGACCACTTTTGATGCAGACTTCGGTCTGGCAGGGATGAAAGCAGAAGCGAAGAAGTTAAGGGATTCACTTAACAACTGATCTAGTTTTCAATTGTTACCAACCGCGGGTAGAATGGATTCTATCCGCGGTTTTTTTGTTCGATTTCCTTAAAAACTTTTTACTGGTGACTGTTAAATGGCCAATCAACCCGCCGGTTTACGTTTTATTAATTCCTCTGAACGGATCCTCAACCAACTAAGGGAGATTCACCCTTTGATTCCATGGGTCATTGCGTCTCTTATTCTGACCCCTTTGCCATGGGTGATGGCTAATAGCTACCATGTTTATTTAGCCAATACTATATGCATCATGATCCTCCTTTCCGTAGGATTAAATATAGTTAAAGGTTTCTGCGGCCAGGTAACCGTCGGTCATATCGGGCTTTATGCCATCGGTGCATACACATCTGCCGTATTGTCAGCGAATTTTGGCATGCCCTTCTGGATTTCATTACCTATAGCCGTTTTCGTAACCCTGCTGGCAGGCATAGTTGTTGCGGTCCCTTCTTTCCGTCTTGAAGGAGCTTATTTAGCGCTGGTTACACTCGGACTTGGAGAATCGGTACGTATTTTCATCAGTGTTACCGAATATTTAGGTGCCACAAACGGTTTCAGTGGTGTCCCAACACCAAAAATTGGTGATTTCCGCTTTGACAGCTATGAAAAGTATTACTACTTGGTCATGCCCGTGATGTTGCTCGGGGTTTTTTTCTCATTCCAGATTCTGCGGTCAAAACTTGGACGCGCATTCATGGCAGTTCGCGAAGACCCGGTCTCAGCTGCAGCCTCAGGCATCAACGTAAAACGTCACAAAATGACTGCCTTCATGATCAGCGCAGTCTACGCTGGCCTCGCAGGAGGCCTTTACGCACACATGCTGCCGGGCTATCTGAACCCGCGTAACTTTACCATCATTGAGATGGTGACCTTACTGTTAATGGTGGTGCTTGGTGGGCTTGGCCATATCTGGGGAGGAATAATCGGTGCTATTGTCGTGACAATCGTCTACGACATCACCAAGGACTACTATCACTACTCTCTGCTGCTTTTCGGAGCGGTAATTGTCCTTACGGTTATGTTCATGCCCAAGGGAATCGGGGGCATCATCGATCGGTTTATTTCGACCAGACGTTTTATAGCACTTCGCTCAAGATCATGAAAACAGAGGAACGGGAATGATACTTAAGACCGAAAACCTGTCAAAACACTTCGGCGGATTACTTGCTGTAAACAATATCGACTTTGAGCTGGAGGAAGGTGAAATCCGCGGACTGATTGGCCCTAACGGTTCAGGAAAGAGTACCTTCTTCAATCTTTTAACAGGAATTTATCGTCCCGAAGAAGGAAGCAGGATCTGGATTGACGGCATAAAAACCACCTATTTAGAACCACACCAGATTGCCGCCCTTGGAGTTGCACGCACCTTCCAGTTACTTCGCGTCTTTGCAGAGATGACTGTACTGGAAAACCTGCTGGTTGGCCATCACCTCCACGTCAAGTACGGTTCACTCTCAGCTGCTTTGGGGACGCGCACAAAGCGCGATCAGGAAAGTTCCCTGCGGGATGAAATGATGGAATTGCTGTCATTCATAGGTCTTGCGGATTTTGCTGAATTGTATGCTTCCGAACTTTCCGTTGGTCAGCGAAGACTGCTATCCCTTGGAAGGGCAATGGCCATGCGACCCAAGTTGCTGATGCTCGACGAGCCTGCCGCAGGACTCTCACCGGTAAATGTAGACAATTTGCTGAAAATCATTCTCGGACTTAAGGAACGCTACGGTCTAACCATAATTGTGATTGAACACATATTGAAGGTGGTGATGAACACCTGTGAGCGAATAACCGTGCTTGATCATGGACAGAAGATTGCGGAAGGTTCACCCGAGGAAGTTAAAAACGACCATGCAGTGATAGAAGCCTATCTGGGTCAGGAAATGGCCGATGAGGACATCCGTCAGATACTCCGCGGTTAAAAGATTAACCATTTCCTCTTCTGCTGATAAAGTTTCCACAAGTTGCCAAAAGCTTTGGCATGTCTAGGTGCTTTTTGTTTTTCTCCACATATATCCTGCATGAAAAGGTACATTACATCGCCTCCAAGACCAGATCCCAATGAAACTGTAATTAATCCAGATCTTTTTGAAATTTCCTCCATTACTTGGCCTGGAATCACTTCAGCTTCAACAGAAAATGCACCAGCATCCTCAAGCCTTCGAAATTTTTTAAACAAGTCAAAAGCTTCATTTGCAGAAGTTCCAACAGCCCTTAATCCTCCTACCCAAGTGCTCTTTCTCGGTACAAGTCCCAAATGCCCCATTACAGGGATTTCTTCTTTGGCTAGCAATTCCACAATAGTTATGCTACGTGCGGTCATAATTGCATCTGCACCTATGGACAACGCTTTGAATGCTCCTTCTAAAATGTCTGAATCAGTTGGGTAATCAGGTATACCTAAGGCTGCAGTTAGAAACAATTCGCTATTTCCCTGTCGAACAGGTTCAACATTATGTGCATTACAGATCATCATGTCGATTCCGGCAACACTGGCGGCATGGGCCTCTTCCTCAGTATTTGCAGTTACTTGAGTGAACTTCTTTTTTCCTTTACCAGTTCTTAAATCAGCAACGGTC
>DTUH01000110.1 GCA_012964265.1 Candidatus Lambdaproteobacteria bacterium | reverse complement strand
TGCGAACAAACTTCGCGGGAACTGCGTTAAGAGTAAGAACAAATTGATTTGCTGGTGCTTGCATCAGGAACAGCAACTTAACCAGGAGCTCTTCTCTTGAAGGTAATTTGGAAAGCGCTTCCACTTCACCTGAACTGAGAATGTTTGCTTTGCTGTCACCAACAAGAATACCTGCAAGTATTTTTAAATTTTCTAAATTTTTAGCTGCCTCAGACAATACTTTAGCCTGCACAACTGGATCGCTGTCGCAGTAGACAAGCGCACGAGTTTGGGTGAACTGATCTGCAAGTTCAGAAAACGGAGTGTCTTCTGCAGCAATACGTGCCAATGAATTTTTGATCACTCTCATAGTGGATGAAACATCATTCAATTTTTTGCGAAGTTCAACCACCTGATTTGCTTCAATACCACGATAATCTACCAGCACTCCGGCTGACATACTATTAAAGATTGACCGAAGTTCACTAACTTGAGTTTCTTTTTGGCTTCGTTCCATGGACCTTTTTTTATTAGATAATGTTAAATAATTCACTCATCAGTGTATTTAAACAAGTGCGACAAGTCACACTATCCCAGAAAAGAGTCTAGTATGACTTTTCACTGGAAACCGAAGTTTGTGATGAAAAAAAATTAAATAAGACAGTGGAAGGAACACAGCAAAAAAGAACTGTGTCACTTGCGGAAGCTGTGTCTCGGCAGGGAATGAATTAAGCCGTCAGGCCCCTACTGTCTTAGACAATAATTCTAAAAAGTATTTTAACGTTTATGCTGTTTGCGGATCCACTTTAAGCCCAGGGCCCATTGTGGAACTAACACTAAAATTTCTCAGATAAATTCCTTTTGAAGAAGATGGTTTCATCCTTTTGACTGTATCCACCAAAGCACTGATATTTTCACAGAGCTTGTCCGTGTCAAAGGAAATTTTTCCAACAGAAGCATGCAAATTCCCTTGTTTATCTGCACGGAACTCAACTTGCCCGGCCTTGATATTTTTGATAACAGACTCAACCTCAAAAGTTACTGTACCTACTTTTGGATTGGGCATCAATCCACGCGGACCCAGGATTTTTCCTATACGTCCTACAACGGCCATCATATCGGGAGTAGCCACAACTCGATCGAATTCGAGCCATCCTTCCTGTATTTTTTTGGCATAATCCTCACCACCCACATAGTCCGCGCCTGCTTCCTGTGCGGCAATGGCTTTATCTGCCTTTGCAAAAACCAGCACACGAACTTCCTTGCCAAGACCATTTGGCATTGAACAGGTGCCACGAACCATTTGTTCTGCTTTACGGGTGTCAATTCCAAGTCTCAAGGCTACATCAACAGCCTCATCAAATTTTGTTGCTTTGACTTCTTTAAGCAAGTTAATTGCTTCTGCTAATGGATACATCTTTTCCACATCTACTTTTACCTCAATAACCTTTGCTCTTTTACTTAGTTTCCTCATAATCCCTCAGTCAGTACGCCCATGCTCCGGGCAGTTCCTGCCACAGATTTAACGGCAGATTCCAGGTTGTAACAATTCAAATCAGGCATCTTCTGCTTGGCAATTTCCTCCATTTGATTTTTGCTCAGTGTACCTACTTTTTCCTTATTTGGAGTAGCGGAGCCTTTTTTCAATTTAAGAGCTTTTTTGATCAAAACCGGAACCGGAGGCGTCTTGGTAATAAATGTAAATGAGCGATCCTTGTAAACAGAAATCACCACTGGAATAATCGTGTCTTGTCCTTGAGTTTGTGCATTAAAAGCTTTACAAAACTCCATGATATTCACACCATGTTGGCCTAATGCGGGTCCAATTGGAGGAGACGGATTAGCCTTTCCTGCCGGAACTTGAAGTTTAATAAATGAGGAAATTTCCTTTGCCATGATTTTTTTGTCTTATTCTACTACGTGTTTTACTTTTTCGAACTCCACCTCCACTGGAGTGGGGCGGCCAAAAATACTTACGAGTACTTTTAATTTTCTGCGTTCGAGATTTATTTCATCGATTATTCCACTGAAATTACCAAAAGAACCTTCAGTAATAGTCACCTTCTGTCCAAGAGTGAATTCCTCTTCAGTCGCTTTTTGCTGGAAACGCTCATTGACCTGGGAGCGGATGAACTCCAGTTCGCTTTCATCCAAAGGCAGCGGGTTTTTTTGTGTTCCACCTATGAATCCGGAAACTCGGTTGACACCCATCAAAAGGTGCCACAATGCCGGAGTGAGCTCCATGTGAATCAGCACATATCCCGGAAAATATTTTTGGTTGACTTTACGTTTTTTCCCGTCCTTGGTGCGGATTACATCTTCAGAAGGAATGAAAATTTCATCTACCAAATGTTCAAGACCTTCAATCTTCAATTTCTCCAGAATCGTCTGTTCAACGCGTCCTTCGTAGCCGGAATATGCTTGTAGAATATACCATTTCGCATTTGGATTTTTCGGCTTTTCAGATGCTTGCGGCTCAATATCATCTTCCACATCTTGTGCTTCAGCAGAAATGTCTATTGCCGCGTCTACTTCAAGTTCTGCTGCACTATCTTGAACTTCAGTATTAGCTTCAGTTACTTCAGGAGCCGTCTCTTCCTGCTCTAATAAAGTACTACCCTGAGTTTCCACTGTTTCTTTTTGTTCTTCCAATACCATTTCGGTTCCAGTTTGTTCTTCCACTTTTTTATCCGGCAATAACCATTTGCATGATGTCTGAAAGTCCCAGATCGGCGATTCCCAAATAGAGTGCTATTACCAAAGAAACAGCCACAACCACTGATGTGGATTTTATAGTAGCTTCACGCGTCGGCCACTGCACTCGCTTAAATTCTGCAATGACATCTTTAAAAAACTGTGTAATCCGTTTAAACATAATCAGATTATTGGATGAATCTTAAGATCCTAAAAAATGTTTTCTACTACTGTTTTAAAGCACTGCGCTTCAGTCTCAAAACTCAGCGCCGATTATTTTGGCAGGGCAGACAGGGGTCGAACCTGCGACCTTCGGTTTTGGAGACCGA
>DTUH01000109.1 GCA_012964265.1 Candidatus Lambdaproteobacteria bacterium | reverse complement strand
AATTTAATCCTGTCGCAAAAAGTAATAACACCGTGTCATTACGAGCGAAGCGAGAAATCTTAATGATATTAGAGTGGTCGCTTATACAAGATTTCTCGCTTCGCTCGTAATGACACGGTGTTAGAAGTTTCTAGGACTGCAAAAATATAAAGTGAAATAAATTTAAAAAAGTAAATTACTGATTCATATTTATCTCGAAAAATGTCGAATTGTTTCTCATGTTTGTAATTCCAGCGAAAGTCGGAATCCAGGAACATGTAAGGAACAGAAATAATGGAATCCCGCTTAAGTGGGAATGACAACTTTTTACGGTTACATTATTAAATGCCTGAAAGCATAACCCTTTGCAAAATTTCCTCACCGCCGTTTTTCAGCAGCCTGCCTGCCACTTCCTGACCAAGCTTAAACGCATTTTGACGTGGTGCATGTGACTCGTAGCGTAAAAGTGATTTGCCTTCCGGATCACCGATTGCGCCCCGTAAAAACAATTCATCCCCGTTTAAAACACAATATCCGGCTAGTGGAATTTGGCAATTGCCTTCCATTTGAATCAGCAAAGTACGCTCCGCAAGCAAACAGTCCCAGGTAGCTTGATGATTAAGATGCAGAATTCGACTCTGTGTTTCCTGATCGCCGATTCGTGTTTCAATTCCAATTGCACCTTGACCGATTGCCGGAAGCATCCATTCCATCGGCAAAACTTCTGTGATGCGATCCTCAAGATCGAGTCGCTTCAATCCCGCAACAGCCAAAACCGTGGCATCGACTTCTCCCTGATCAAGTTTCCTGATTCGAGTTTGTACATTACCGCGAAAACTCCTGATTTGCAAATCCGGTCGATGATGCTTCAATTGGGAAGCACGTCGCAAAGAACTTGTTCCGACAACAGCACCCTGAGGGAAATTACCGATGCTGCCATATTTTGGACTGAGCCAGGCATCTCCGGGATCCTCACGCTCTGCAATTACTGAAATCTCCAGACCTTCCGGGAAAAAACCGGGTACGTCTTTCATACTGTGCACAGCCAGATCAGCGTGATTGTCGAGTAAGGCACCTTCCAATTCCTTGATAAAAAGCCCCTTTCCGCCTACTTCCGAAAGCGGGCGATCCTGAATTCGGTCACCGCTGGTTTTTAGAATCAATAATTCTACAGTTATTTCAGGGTGCTGCTCAAGTATCCTCTTTTGCACCCATTCCGCTTGCCAGAGTGCAAGTGGACTTCCACGTGTTGCAATTTTTAAAGTGAATGTCCGGGAATCGCTTGTTGAAAAAGCGTTGGGCATGAGTTAGGATTTGATGATTTTAAGTCTGGGTTGTTTTTTTTCTACCTGTTCCAGATTTACCGGAGTTGGATTGAGGTCAAAGATTTTTGCGACCAATTCCAGATACAGATGTGCATCTTCTGTATGCGCAATTTGCTTTAGATTACGTGATGGATCGTGCAAAAGTTTGTGCACCAGCCTGTGAACCATTAGTTCTACTTCTTTGCGTTCAGCCTCCGGCATCGCATTCATGCGGCGAAAGCCTTTCTCCATTTCTTCTTTTGCCTTGAAATGGAAGGCTTTGCGTAAACTTCTGATTGTGGGAACAGCAGAAAGTGACTTAAACCAGAATTCAAATTCCGTTAATTCACTCTCAATAATATCTTCTGCCATGACCGACTGTCTTTTTCGTTCCTCCTGGTTTTGTGAAACAAGAGATTGCAGATCATCAATATCGTAACAAAATGCTCCATGTAACTTATTGATTTCCGGATCAATATCACGTGGAACTGCAATGTCTATGAAGAACATTGGGTTACCTTTACGTTTACGCAAACAGTTCTTAACCAGTTCCGGACTGATCAAATAATCACGTGCGCCGGTTGAACTGATGACGATATCTGCTTCATGAAGGTGTCGCCTGAGATGTTCAAAAGGAACAGCAATCCCCTGAAATTTTTCCGCAAGTTCTGCCGCACTTGAAAAAGTCCGGTTGGTAACAAACAATTGCGAAATTCCGTTCCGCATGAGGTGTTTTACTGCTAATTCTGCCATTTCACCGGCGCCAATTACCATCACTTTTTGTTCTGAAAGATCCTCAAAAATATGTTTTGCTAGTTCCACTGCAGCATAGCTGATGGAAACAGCATTACTGGCGATTGTGGTTTCAGTACGTACGCGCTTGGCAGTTGAAAAAGCACGTGTAAAAAGAGGATGAAGCAGTTTTCCAGTCAAACCGGCATCTTTGAATGACTGAAACGAATCTTTAAGTTGTCCAAGAATTTGCGGTTCCCCCAGCACCATTGATTCCATACTGGATGCAACCCGGAAAAGATGTCTAACACCGTCTAAATTCTGAATCGTATAGACACTTTCCCGCAGTTCAGGCAGTTTCCAGTAACCCTCCAGCATCTCGATGATTTGATCCAGCTGCTGCTCTGCATCGACAAGGTAGAACTCTGTCCGATTGCATGTACTAAGAATTACTACGCCACCCAAACTGAAGCGGAGATTCAACTGCTGTCCAAGCTCAACTTGCTGATTTGGAGTCAAAGCAAGTTTGTCTCGAACTTCAATAGGTGTTTTTCTGAAATTCCAACCGATTACGTTAAAGCGCATAAGCAAAAAAGAATATTGGTGATCCTTATTTTTTCTCAGGAGTTCAACACAGAATTCACAAAAAAAGGTAAATTGCTTTTTTTTCTGGTTCAGCGCATCATACTATTGGAACAAAAAAACTCAAGACAGGAAATAATATACATGATTTCTTTTTTTCCCAAATGGCTGACTGCCAATCATTTAACCACGTTGCGGGTGGCATTGGTACCTTTCATTTATGCAGGTATGGTAGTTGGTAAAGACGAACACTTGATTTTATTCAGCACATGGATAGTATTTTTATTTGCATGCCTGACTGACTACTGGGACGGTGTGCTGGCGCGTCATCAGGGACAAACGACCAAACTTGGAAAATTACTTGATCCTGTTGCAGACAAAATTTTGATTGGTTCTCTATTGATTTTGCTGGTAGGAATGGGGCGGGCACCTGCATTTTTAACGGTAATCCTCATTTCCCGGGAATTTATCATAACCGGCTTACGTTCCATCGCCGCAGCAGAAGGTAAGGTCATTTCTGCCAGTTCCGGGGGAAAACTAAAAACAATTTCTCAAATGTTTGCAGTTGGTTTCCTCATCATCCACTTCCCCACCATCGGAATACCAACCCATGAGGTTGGAATAGTAATCCTCTGGGCATCAACCGCAATTTCTCTTTGGAGCGGTTATCATTATGTTGTGGCTTATTTTCAGGCACAGCATGTCGAATGATGCACCTTCCGGTCTTGTTACCCGGCCAAATATTTATCTCTCGTCTGGACAATAACTTCTCACCTGCTATCATAGACAGGTAAAACAAAATCCACGAATTATTTTTAAGTCTATGACAACCATTCTCTGCGTACGCAAGGACAGTCGAATTGTGATGGCCGGTGACGGACAAGTCTCCATGCAGAACACCATCATGAAACCATCAGCCCGTAAACTGCGCAACACTTTTGACGGCAAGGTGATTGCCGGATTCGCAGGATCCACTGCGGATGCATTTACCCTCTTTGAGAAATTTGACGAAAAACTGGAGCAGTACAATGGGAAATTGCTGCGCTCTGCTGTCGAACTGGCCAAAGAATGGCGTACGGATAAAATGCTGCGAAACCTGGAAGCACTGCTGGCAGTTTCCAGTGCCGAAGCTTCACTTATTATTTCCGGAAACGGTGATGTAATTGAACCAGATGACGGACTTATCGGAATTGGTTCCGGAGGAATGTATGCTCTTGCGGCTGCGCGTGCTCTGATGGACACCAAACTCAATCCCCGGGAAATTGCCGAGAAATCCATGAAAATTGCCGCAGAAATATGTATTTATACAAATGACAAAATTACCTACGAAGAATTGGAATGTTGAACGCATGATATCTGCACCTGAACTCAATATGACACCTCAGGAAACGGTTGATGCGCTTGACCGCTACATCATTGGTCAGACGGATGCTAAAAAGGCCGTGGCGGTTGCATTGCGCAATCGTTGGAGACGCCTGCAGCTTGATGATGACTTAAAAGACGAAATTTTACCAAAAAATATTATCATGATCGGGGCAACCGGAATTGGCAAAACAGAAATTGCACGTCGGATTTCGCGGTTGGTCAATGCTCCTTTTGTGAAAGTTGAAGCATCAAAATTTACTGAGGTTGGTTATGTGGGACGTGACGTTGAATCGATGATACGCGATTTAACTGACTATTCAGTCAACATGGTGCGTCAAGAGCAAATGGAGAGCAAACAGGAAGCTGCAAAAGAGATGGTCGAAGAACGATTACTGGATTTGCTGCTGCCTCCACTGGAGAGCAAAAAAGATGATTCTGACTCAGATATTTCAATAAACCCTACACGGGAGAAATTCCGTAAAAAACTTAATTCCGGAGTTTTGGACGATCGTATGGTTGAACTGGATGTTTCGGAGAGGCCTTCAGGAGCGGTTATGGAATTTATGCCTATTTCGCTGAACGACAACATGGACATGAATATCCGTGACATGCTTTCGAACATGATGCCCAAGCAATCCAAGCGCCGGCGGGTCAGCATTGAGGATGCACGAAAAATTTTGCAACAGGAAGAAGTCAGCAAACTGATTGACATGGAAGAAGTCACCCGTGAGGCAGTCACACGTGTTGAGCAAAGTGGAATTGTCTTTCTTGATGAGATTGACAAAGTTGCTTCTCGCCGCAGTCACTCACAGGGACCAGACATTTCCAGAGAAGGAGTACAGCGGGATTTGTTGCCGATTGTTGAGGGTTCAACTGTCAATACCAAATATGGTCCAGTTCAAACCGACCATATTCTTTTCATTGCCGCAGGTGCATTTCATCTTTCAAAACCGTCGGATATGATTCCGGAACTTCAGGGACGTTTTCCGATTCGTGTTGAACTTCATTCACTCAGCAAAGAAGATTTTGTCCGGATTCTAACAGAACCTAAAAACGCACTGATTGTGCAGTACACCGCGTTAATGAAAACAGAAGGTGTTGAATTGGAGTTTACCAAAGACGCAATTGATACAATCGCGGAAATTGCCTGCCAAATTAACGAAGACTCGGAAAATATCGGAGCACGCCGGTTGCACACGGTTATGGAGCAGTTGCTCGAAGAAGTCAGTTTTACTGCTCCGGAATTGAAGGGACAGAAAATCTCTGTTACTCCGAAATACATTCAGGGCAGGCTTTCAAGCTTGTTGAAAAATCAGGATTTAAGTCGTTATATTTTGTAAGCAATTCAAAACAACAGGATTTAATTAAAACCAAAATTGATAAATTCTTAAATTATTTATCATTCCTTTCAGGAGAAACTTTTGGACTATCCGACTTTACTGTTGCAATTAGAAAATCAATTGCAATCCCTTCACAAAAAAGGGCTGAATTACATTAATATCGAAGCTATGCCCAAGGTTGAGCTGAAGTTGCTGCTCGACGGACTGGGAGAAATGATGTCTGTTGAAACAGAAATTTCCGCAAAACAGTTTGGTCCTCACTTAACACTCTCAGCAAAAGCACATTCAACAGTAAATATTAAACGCGAAAATGTACTACCCAAGATATTGCCTCCATCAACAGGTATCACAGATTTCGAGGAAAAACTTTCTCCAACAAAACAACAGACAGTAACTGAGGCTTTTGCTCAAATATTACCTCAAATTGCATCAACTGAAAAACTTTCTTCATTGACAGCATTAGCACAAAAATATAGTTCATGTCAAAATTGTGGATTGGGAAGAACTCGAACAAACCTGGTTTTTGGCAGCGGTTTGACAAATTCGACGGTGATGTTTATCGGCGAAGGTCCTGGGGCAGATGAAGACGCACAAGGCGAGCCTTTTGTCGGTCGTGCCGGCAGACTGTTGACCAAAATGATCAATTCCATTGGAATTGAAAGGCAGGATGTGTACATCACCAATATCGTAAAATGCAGACCTCCTGAAAACAGAAACCCGACTCCCGCCGAAATTTCATGCTGCCTGCCGATTCTGAAACAGCAAATTGAAATGGTGAACCCAAAATTGATAGTCACTCTTGGTAATGTTCCCACAAAGTCGCTAATTCCAGAACTACCTGGAATCACCAAGGCACATGGTAAAATTATGCGATATGAAAATTGGAAAATGCTGCCTACCTTTCACCCTTCATACCTCTTGAGAAACCGTTCCGCAATGCCTTTAGCATGGGATGATTTTAAAAAAATCCCGGAATTAGCTTTTCATTCGTGAAGGCCTAACTGCATTATTAAATTTCAAAGACAAATCTCAGACAATTATCAATTATGATTGATTTACAACCTGTAAAGGGGACGCGTGACTTCTTTCCGGATGAAATGCGCCTGCGCAACTGGTTATTTGATGTGTGGCGCAGAGTCTCGGTGCAAGCAGGTTTTGAGGAATATGACACTTGTGTACTTGAACATGAGGAGCTATATATTCGTAAAGCTGGTGACGAAATCAGCAAGCAGCTCTACAGCTTTGAAGACAAAGGCGGAAGACGTTTGAGTCTGCGCCCGGAAATGACTCCATCACTGGCACGTTTGGTTCTTCAGTATAAAAAATCATTATCCTTTCCGATCAAATGGTTTTCGATGCCGCAGTGTTTTCGCTATGAGCGCATGACAAAAGGGCGGCGTCGCGAACATTTTCAATGGAATGCGGACATCATCGGTCAGCCTGAGATGGTGGCAGAAGCGGAAATTCTGATGCTGCTCATTTCCGCATGCGAGTCAATGGGACTTACGGCAAAAGATATTCGCGTTTTTATCAATGACCGCCGGATTCTGAACTCGATTCTAAGTCAAATTAGTGTTCCTCAGGAAATGCATAGCGCTGTGCTGGTCATCATGGATAAGCGCGATAAAATTTCTACAGAAGCGCTGTCAAAATTGCTGCAGGATCTTGGCATGTCCACAATTCAGGTGGAACAGTTAAATGAATATTTGTCTAAATCCGACTTGAATGAATTGAAAAAAGACCTGAATGACACTCATGGAATAGAGGAATTACAAAATTTGATGGATCTGATGGTTACTGCCGGATACAGCAATTACCTGCAATTTGACATTTCGATCGTCAGAGGACTTTCTTATTACACAGGCGCTGTTTTTGAAGTCAACAGCCCGGAAAAACAGCACCGTGCTATTTGCGGCGGGGGTCGTTATGATTCGCTGCTCTCTGCTTGCGGCGGGGAAACCGTGCCTGCAGTCGGGTTCGGGTTTGGAGATGTGGTTGTTTTAGACGTACTGAAAGAATTGCAGCGCTTCCCGGAATTACCGCGGACACTGGATTATACAATCATTCCATTTGCCGCAGAACAGGTGGGAATTGCCCTGAAAATAGCGGCTGAATTACGTTCACAAGGTTCAACCGTGGACTGTAATTTCAGCATGAAGAAAATAAAAAAAACGATGCAGCAGGCAAATGAATCCGGAGCGAAAAACACTATATTGCTTTTTCCGGATGAGTTGGCTGAGGACAAGGTAGTGATCCGCGATATGCAGCTTCATGAACAGAAGCCGATTAAAATTACGGATTTAATTTCTTCTGCGGAGTAAACTGCTTGCGGCTTTCTGAAACACTTTCAGCTCCTTCCTTCAGGATAAACTGGTTCATCATGATCCTGTTATTGGGCCTTGATTTCGGCTCAAAAATTTGGGTCAGAACAAATGTTCCTCTGTATGAAATTACAGGGTTGTTAACAAATTTCGTAGATTTGACCCACGTTCAAAATCGTGGAGTAAGTTTCAGTTTGTTTGCAGATTTTTCAGATTCACTTCGCATTCCGCTGTTAGTTGGAGTATCTTTAGTAGCAATAGCGGCGATGCTTTATTATCAAACGCGCTACTGGCAGGAAATGGATTTATTCACCCGTTCCGGACTTGTTTGTGTTTTACCGGGAGCGGCAGGGAACTTAATTGATCGTGCATTTTATGGTTATGTAACTGATTTTTTGCACTTTCGTTGGTATGAAACAAGCTTTTTTGTCAACAACCTTGCCGATTGTTTCATCAGTCTCGGCGTCATTTTTTTCATCATCCCACTTTTGGTTACAAAAAATGACAAACTTTCCTCCAAAAAAATGTAACTCTTATTTTCAGAGTTATAAATTTTTCTACCACATTTTAGCAGCCGTTTTTCTGCTCCTGAGTCTTTTTGTCTCCGGAACAATTGCCAGTGAAAATACAGGTTATATCAAAGGACTTGGTGCAGTATTGCGTGAACAACCTTCAATTCAGAGTAAAAAACTCATGAATCTGTCTCGCGGAACAGCAGTACTTTCCATGGAGAGCAAAGGAATTTGGCAAAAGGTTGTATCCGGAGAAAATCAGGGATGGCTTTTACGCGGACAGATCTCGAAGTTTCCTGTTAAAAAGAAAAAATTGGTTTTGGGACAAAAAATTCGCCTGCAGTCTTCTTCAGGACGCCGGTTACGATTGCGCACCTTTTCTGCAGTTGTCGGTGTGAGGGGTTTGGTGGATAGTAAAGGGAAAAAAATCAGCCCCTATAAAACAGATTATGTGGCATTGGAATGGTTGGAAAAGCAACCTTCGGATGAAGAAAACTCTGTAATATTTTTAACCTACACAGAGTAGCTGACAATGCGTCATATTAGTAACTATCTGTGGTTATACATTTTTATTTTATCCTCAGGCTTTGCCGTCTCCGCTCAGGCACAGGAATTTCGACAGCGTGCACATCATATTTTTTGGAAAAATCAGGAAGCGGGTACTGAGCGTGAAATTGATTTTGGCCGAGGAGTTTCCGCGAAAATTCTTGGAAAATATCCTCTACTGCGCGACGAAAAAAAGGTTCGCTACATTTCCCGGATTGGCACAGGCATATCCGCACAACTTGGACGTCCGGAAATACGATACTATTTTGGAATCCTCGATACGGAAGAGATCAACGCCTTTGCCGCCCCAGGAGGTTATGTTTTTATTACACATGGAGCCCTGAAACTAATGCGAAACGAAGCGCAACTCGCAGGTGTATTGGCCCACGAACTGGCGCACATAGGCCAAAAGCACATTATCCGCAAACTCAAACTTCAAAGTACTGACACTTCTATGACATCCGGAATAGCCCAGGTTTTAGGCGGAGCGACTCTTGCCGCAAAAATTGCCCTGGAACGCCTGAATGACCTTGCTTTTAAAATGCTGATGGAGGAAGGGCTTTCCAAAGAAGACGAGGCGGATGCTGATCAAAAGGCACTGGAAATGCTGATAACTTTAGGCTACGATCCGCAAAGTTATCTCAACTTTCTTCAATCCTTAAAACCGCATTTATCACAAGGCGGGGCGGAAGTACTTTCTAAAACTCACCCGACAATTGAATTTCGATACCAAAGCCTGAGTGAGTTTATCAGCAGGCATAACCTCGACAAAATTCAGGGAAAGAAAAATGAAAACCGTTTTAAGAAAATTATGGACACACCTTAGTCTAGTGATTATTATCGGCTTTGCTGCAACACCGCTGCATGCGGATGACGCTCACTACAAAAATATGCTGATCGGTGAACGTGCGGCTACGATGGGCGGAAGCTATGTGGCTATATCTGATGACAGCACAGGATGCTACTACAATCCGGCCGGGATTGCATACGCTGTCGGTGACAGCCTTTCCGGAAGTGGAAACGTGCTGCACAAAATGAAAACAGTTTACTTTGAGACAATCGGTACGGAAGATTGGGTCCGGGAAAGTGAAGCACTGGTGCCTAATTATTTCGGCGTTCTCAAAAAATACAAATCTTATTCATTCTGTTTTTCTTATGTTGTCCCTGAAGCCTTTATTGAACACCAGGATCTGGTCTTTGAAAACCCCTTGAGCACTGTTAAAAAATATTATCAAAGCCTCCATTCAGAAGACATTACTTACCTGTTGGGCCCATCAGGAGCCATGCAATTTGGAGAAAGTCTTTCTCTGGGGCTGACGCTTTATTATCAATACCGCAGTTTTATGCGTCAATACCATTATTTTCTGGAAAGCACTGATGGCAGTTATCAGGTTTATTATGAAAGTAGAAAACTGAGAGAAGACGGCGTGATGCCAAAAATTGGCGTGCAGTGGAGTCCATGGAGTATGCTCACGGTAGGAATGGCAGCTGATCAATCATTTCTGGTAAACTCCTCATTTCAGGGAGATGCATCGTATCACAGTACCGATAACAGTTCCGGCACAGTAAGTCTTTTAACCACGATGAATCGCTCAAAATCAGCTGAGAAGCGCAAGTTCCCTCTGCACTTGGCTTGGGGAGTCGCATATTTTCCAACACCATCGCTGCTTTATACAGTTGACCTTGATTATTATCAGGCGCAGGAAAAAGGACGTGCGGATATTATGAACTATTCCGGAGGTACTGAGTATTACATCAATCCCACAAATGCAATACGTTTCGGCTTTTTCACCAACTACACAAACCTTCCGCTGCCGAATTCATCTACAACAGCGCCGTACGAATATATTGACATTCTTGGGGCAAGTTTTGGCTACACATCTTATTCGTCTTCCTCATCACTCACTTTTGGCGCAACTTACACTACAGGTTCAGGCAAAGCCTGGTTGTACGCCGGAAGCACAGAAACAAGAAACATGACACGTGAATCGCTCTCTCTCCTGTTTTCAGCGAGTTCAAGCTTATAAATTGCGGGTGCAGCCTTATCTTTGCTAAGTAGAAGGAATAGAACGGATTTGCAGGGATGTACGATAGCCTTCGCCGGTGAGAATATTTGCTAAGACAACTACCTGTTCGGTTGCTTCAAATCCTTCATTTTCTCTGAGAAATTGCAATGCATACTGAATATTTTCATCCGGATTTTCTCGAAATTCCATCAAGAAAGGATAGACGCCTCTGAAAAGCGTCATCAAGGAAACAATTTTGGTTTTATTAGTAAATGAAAAAATTCCAATTTGACGTGGACGTAAATTAGAGAGATATCTTGCCCCTCTGCCGTTACGGGTGATTACCACAATTGCACGGATTTTTAATTTTGCTGCAATTTGAATCGCAGATTCGGCGAGGTGTTGTCCATTAGACTTTTTTAACAGTTTTTCTGTAAAATTAACTCCCGGAAAATTTTCAGTTCGCTTTGCAATTCGCACCAATGTTTCGACTGAGCGTACGGGATACTTACCAACAGAAGTTTCTCCCGAAAGCATAATTGCATCTGACTGTTCAAAAACTGCATTAGCAACGTCAGTAACTTCCGCTCTGGTTGGTACCGGATTTTTTATCATCGATTCCAACATCTGGGTTGCCACGATTAACCGTTTACCATATTTTGCGCATAAATAAGCGATTTTTCTTTGAATTTGCGGCACCTCTTCAAGCTCAACTTCGATTCCTAAATCGCCACGTGCAACCATAATCCCATCTGCTTCAGGGACAATTTCTCCTAGACATTCAACGCCTTCCTGGTTTTCAATTTTGGCAATAATCTGGATTTCTTTAGCTCGCCTGCCAAGTAAATTCCTCACTTCCCGAATCGTTTCCGAACTGCGTACGAAAGACAGCGCTATAACGTCCACATTCTGTTCCACACCAAAAAGAATATCTCGCTTGTCTGCATCCGTAATTCCCGGCAGTTTAACAATTACTCCGGGCAAATTTACATGCCTGTGAGCTTTTACAACTCCACCGTCGAGCACCTCGCAGTCCAGTCCATTCTTGTTTTTTCCCAATACCTTCAAACTCATCAAACCACCATCGAGCGAGATAATATTTCCTGCTTCAAGATCTTCTTTCAATTCAGGATAGTTGATGAATAGCGTGCCTTCTTTTTCTTCATTTGGCGGAGTGTTGATGCAGACACGTTTTCCGGAAATAAGTGTCACCACCTGATCGCCTGTCCGAATCTCCGGACCTTGTGTGTCAAGTAAGATTGCAACCGGAAATTGCAAACTCTGATTCAATTTTCTTATTTGCTCAATTATTTTCTGATGAGAATCATGCGTTCCATGTGAGAAATTCAAACGTGCTATATTCATACCCGCTTCAGCCAGTTCTGCCAACTTTTCAGGAGAATCACAGGCAGGACCAATGGTGCAGATAATTTTTGTACTTAACATTTTGTTGGGAGTTAAATGGTGTAATGACTTAATTCAGCTCTGCTTCAATCAATGTATTGACCATCTCTGAAACATTTATTCTGCAGAAATTCCTGAAAAATATAGGGCTTGTAGATCGATTTCCCAAGCAGCATTCGAATGCACTCCTGAATTCCTTCAATGATAGAGGGGTGGGGATGAATCAATTCTGCCAATTCCTCAATTCCCTTATCGGTGGCAATCAGCAAAGCAACGGCCTGAATCGCACTGGATGCATGCTCACCGACAGCACGCATTCCCAAAACTTTCATCTGCGTATCATCAGTCACCAGAATTTTGAAAAAACCCTGAGTGTTCCGCATGGCAACAGCACGTGGAATGCAACAGTAGTCAAAACTGGCAACTCGATAATTCAGCTCCGCTTTTTGTGCCTGCTGTTCATTCATTCCAACACCTGCTACTTCAGGAGTCAGGAACATAATAGTTGATATATTTTCGTAGAGCATCGGTCGTTTTGGTTTACCATACATTTTTTCAACCGCATGGCGTCCTTCCAATTCTCCTACATTAACCAGTGCAATGTCGGCGGTAATATCACCCACCGCATATATATTCGAAATACTGGTTTGAGTATCATGATCTACAATGTGTCCTGCATCACTCAAATCAACGCCTATTTCACCCAATCCTGTATTTTCAATGTTTGGTATCCTCCCCACCGAAACCAGGGCTTTTTCCGCATGAAAAACTTCTTTCCTGCCATCAGGATGTACCAGAATATATTCAACTTTACCATCCACAATTTCCATTTTTTCGAGCTTCGATTCACGGTGAATTAAAACTCCGTTAGACTCCAGATTAGATTCTATTACCTGGGCCAGATCCAAGTCCTCAAATGGTAAAATCCGATCGTCTTTGCAAATTAAATGAACCTTCGTTTTTTGAAAATTAGAAAAAATGGTCGCGAACTCACAACCAATTACTCCTGCACCAAGAATTACGAGACTTTCAGGGAATTCTTCCAGCGAACTGATTCCGTCGCTGGTCATGATGATATCCTCATCAATTGCAATGGAGGGGATTTTACGGGGACGGCTTCCGGTAGCGATTATGATATTTTCCGCAATTACTTTTTCTTTTCCGGATTCTGTTACCAGCTCAATTTCATTTGAACTGATTAAATGTCCGCTTCCTTTTACGAAGCGAAAGAATTCCGGACGGTGCTGAATAACCAGCCGAAGGTGTTCTTCAAGTTGTTTTGAGCGTTCAAAAACAGCATCATTAACTTCTTGAAGCACATTCCTAAAATGCACTGCCGGTTCGACCAAACCGTAATGCTGCATCTTTTTACAGAAGGACGCAAATTCTTTGGAAATTTCCCAAAATGTTTTTGAAGATAGTGCACCATCGTATATTCCGGCACCGCCGATTCGATCCCGTTCAACAAGCAAAACACTTTTTTTAAAATCTACCGCACGCATGGCGGAAGCATAACCGGATGGTCCTCCGCCAATTACACACAGATCATATTTTTCCATTCAGGAGATTCTCTCTTAATTCCTCAAATTCTTTGACTTCGTTCTTTTATTTCGTGATTCAGGATACGATCATTTTCCGAATAATCAACCGGCAGTTCAACCACATGGACTCCTGGCGTAGCATGGCATTTTTTCAACAGCGGAACAAAATCCTCCGTTTTTTCAACACGATATCCGTGTGCGCCATGACATTCCGCAAATTTGACAAAATCCGGATTACCATATTCCAGTCCGAAATCCTCAAAACCCAAATTTGCCTGCTTCCAGCGTATCATCCCATAGGAGTCATCTCTTAAAATCAGGCAAATCAAATTCATTTTGAGACGAACCGCGGTTTCCAGTTCCTGTGCATTCATCATGAAACCCCCATCGCCGCAAATCGCCATAACTTTGCGGTCCGGAAAAACCATGTGCGCTCCCATTGCCGAGGGTAAACCGGCACCCATTGTGGCCAGCGCGTTGTCAAGCAAAACGGTGTTTGCTTCATGAGCTTTGTAATTACGCGCAAACCAAATTTTG
>DTUH01000108.1 GCA_012964265.1 Candidatus Lambdaproteobacteria bacterium | reverse complement strand
AATTGAAGCAATCCGGAAGTAAGCTTAAGGTGCTGGACATGATTTCTGAAACAATTGCTTTCTTAAAGGAAACATGTTCCGATGTCAAAACTGTCGGCGTGCTTTCCACCATCGGAACCTGGAAGGCAGGTTTTTATCCGGAACTGCTCAGCGCTTCCGGTTACGAAGTCCGGATACTTGCCGAACCGCAGCAGCAGCGTCTGCATGACAATGCACTTTTTCATCCGGAATTTGGGATCAAAGTTCAGGCCCATCCTGTCACAGAGACTGCCAGGAATTTTTTACTGGAGGGTGTGGAGTGTTTAAAAAAACAAGGTGTGCAGGCCATTATTTTAGGCTGTACTGAAATTCCGCTGGGACTTCCGGAACGTAAACTGGGTGATATATTTTTCCTTGATCCGGGTTTGATTTTGGCTCGGGCGCTTATCCGTGAGTTTAGTCCGGAAAAACTTCTCCCATGGTCCTGGAAAACTTAAAGTGGATGCAAGGAAAACACCGGCATTAACTCCAATTGAAAACCTGAAAACTGTGATGGCCCGATTGCGGCATCCGGATGAGGGTTGTCCCTGGGACAGGGAACAAACTTTTGCCAGTGTTGCACCATACACGATTGAAGAGGCTTACGAAGTTTCTGAGGCGATTGACAGCAAAGACATGTCTTTGCTGAAAGAAGAGCTGGGTGATTTGCTTTTGCAAATAGTTTTTCACTCAAGAATGGCCGAGGAATCCGGAGACTTTAATTTTGACGACGTCGCCCAAACAATTAGTGACAAAATGATCCGCAGACATCCGCATGTTTTTGGAGAAGAAGGAAAGCGTTCCAGAGAATTTCATGGAGATGAATGGGAAGCGCAGAAAAAGAGTGAACGTGTAGAAAAAGCTCAACTTCGTGGTGACGTCATGCTGAGTATTCTTGATGGCGTGGCACTGGCCCTTCCTGCCCTGACGCGTGCAGAAAAACTTGGTAAACGTGCTGCAAAAGCAGGATTTGACTGGACTGGAATCGAAACTGTTTATGAAAAAATCAATGAAGAAATTCGGGAATTACGGAGTGAACTGGAGGAAAATGAAATTTCCGGTGAGTCTGTCGAAGAAGAACTTGGTGATATTTTACTGACTGTAGTCAGTCTGGCACGTCATCTCAGGATTGATCCGGAATTAGCTTTGCGCCGTGCCAATGCGAAATTTGAAAGACGCTTCCGTTTTATCGAAAAGCAGCTGTTGAAAGCAGGTCAATCTCCAGAAAATGTAAGCCTTCAAAAACTTGAAAAACTCTGGCAGGAAGCTAAACAAATTCAAAAGCTTTGACAGTTCTGTGTTTCCAAAATCAATCGCCGCAAATCCGATGGAACCTATTTTTCAGCGACAGCCAAATTCGCGACAGAACTTGCAAAAGGGCTGCTTAGTTAAAATTAATGCCGAACTGTCCCCGGTACAAAGTCTTCAGGAGGCAATTCCTTGTCGACCAAATGTAGTCTGTTATTAAAAAAGGCTTACATATTTTCGTTTTGAGTCGGAAAAACCCTGCGCACCTGTGAAAATTACAACATTTTTGTTATACACATAATTCTGCTTGAAGGATACTATATAATAGCATACACTAAGAAGTTCCGAATATCTTAATGTAGATAATTTACATAGCATGATTTTTTCGGACGCTGAGGCTCTCAAAGCAGAAAAGCAGGAGTGACCTTCCCTTTTTTACTTTCAGTTCGGCAGTGAATTATTCGCTTTTCAAAAAATAGTTTTTGACAGAAAAATAATGAGTGATGCAGAACATATGAGCCGCAAGGAACTCTTGCAGCCAAACAGGTTGGAAAAAAAATTATATTCATTCGTCGATCATGCATACCGTAAAAAGCGACTTTATATCAGGGCGGCGATTGCAGTGGTTGTTATGATTCTTGGAATTTGGGGAGGCTGGCAGTATGTTAAAAAAGAACGTATCGAGCAGGCAAACCTTTTTCACATCGCACATACGAAACTAAGCAATCCGGCATTATCCCCTGAAGAACGATTGAGTCAGGGAATTGCGGCTTTACAGGAATTCGCAAGGTCTGAGTCAGGCAGTGCTCTGAGTGTACTGGCGTTGATGGAATCCGGAGAGGCATACTCGCGTCAGTCACGAATTGATGAGTCTATTGCGGTTTTTCAGGAAGTATTAGTGCATCCGGAAACAACCCTTTTTCTTATGAATTCGGCCCGGCTGAGTCTGGCGGCATTATATGAACAGCAACAGCAGTGGGCAGAAGCAGAGATGATGCTGGGTTCAATTGACATTTCATCGTGGGATGATTTGCGCTGGCGTGCTTTGGCCAGAATAGCAATTGCCAAAGGTGAACTGGAAAAAGCAAAAAATCTGCTTGAACAGTTGCTGGATAAAGTTCCGGATTCTGTTTTCCGGGAGGAAACGGAAACGTTACTGTTAATACTCTAGGAACTGATTTTATATTTATAACCAATATTCTAAGAAAATAAAATGAAAGACGATTATTTGAAGCTTATTGAGGAACACAAACAGAATGAAAAGACGAATTTGTTTGCAAAAGTTTTAACCATGACCAAGCGGGCAAAATCGCTGTATAGTCTCGAGGAATCAGCACGATCTTCACTTAAGCACAAACCGACCTTTCAAGCCATCCTGGAGAATAATGAGGGGCACCTCGTAATGAAAGGTTCTCCTGAAGATTTTTCTACAAAAGATACCCGCCAGGTATAAATCAGGCCCCAGCAGGTATGGCTGTCCTGAACCGTTTAACCTGAAAGATAATCAAGCTATATGCGTGGATCAGTCAATTTGATGCAGGGTTTCACGCGTATTCTGGGCGCATTGCTGACACGTTCTCGTTCTCAGTATGCGGCACTGATTATTTTTTCCGGAATGGTACTGGCTGATTATCTTTTTCGTACCTACCTTTTTACTTATTACTCAAATTTTCTGCAAAATATTGGAGCAAATCCGGATTGGTCTCAGCTCGATGTCGGATTCGCCCCCATTGTCTGGTTATCCTTTTTTGCCATCATTTTAGGAAGTCTGACAATCGTCATCACTTTTGCCGCACAAAATGTTCCAAAGCTGATTGATTTATACATGGATCACTGGCCGAGTCTGTTTTTCGTCTGGTGGGCCGCAGCGTGCCTGGTACATGCTCTCACCATTAAGGTCCTTGCGGAAGCAGGGGCCCAAATAATTCCCAGCCTTATTTTTAATTTTCATGTATTACTGGCGATTTCACTGGTCATCGGATTTCCTTTTATTTTTTCCATTCTACAATCTACCAAGACCAGCAATGTCATCGAAAATTTATTGGAAGGAGGTTATAGCCTGCTTAACCGTCTGGCAAAGAAAGGTTCTGCCGGAAAAATTACGCAGCATGAACACGCAAAAATTCAATTTCAGTTATTTGAGGAGCACAATCAACTAATTGATTTGCTGGTTTATGTGCCTTTTAAGGAGCCGAAAGCGCAAGTGATTGAGGGTATTGGGGCTTTGCTTAGACATTATGTGAAGTTAAAATCGAAGATTCCGGAATCATTTTTTAAAGTTGACGAACGGATTCACGACGACATTTCTTTCCGGACGATGAAAAGCATGCTTGATGAAGTGGAAAAATCACATACATTTTATGAACAAAAAAGTTTTCGCCTGATTGGAAATGTTTACAATGTTTTTCTGGATAACGGAGAATTCGATCTTTCTACTTTGTGCGTGGAACAATTGAGCCAAATCGGAAAAACGGCGATAGAATGTGATGACCAGGAACTGGTAGATGTGATTACGGTACGCATGAATACCTTTTTCAGGTTTGCGCTGAAACATGGGCAGCATCACAATGAACCACGGAATTTATATAATCTTGTTTTTCATTATGGACAGTTTCTTGGATATTTGATGGAAAATCAGCAAGTTGATCGAATAAGGACTTGTATCGGATATTTTGTTTTTTATGGACAGCAGTGTTTTAACGCGATTCCACGCGCAAAATCCCTCGCCTTTATTTTAGATGTCCTTGCATTTGAAATGCAGAAATTATTGCTAAGTATTCATCAGAAAAATTGGGACAGAGAACTGCAGCTTGAAATGCTGCAAAAGTTTCTTGTGTTTGACAATTTTCAGGATATGGACAAAAATTTTGGCAGACAATTTTTTAGTCAAAATCACGGCATTAGACTTTTACATATCGGTTTGGCACTGTACTACCTCAATCAGCAGGAAGATGAGTTTGCCAGGATCATTGCTGAGGATACGGTTCAGGATATGGACTTGCTGGGCGAGAATCTTTTTAGCAAAACGATGGCTGCTATTTTTGCAAGGCTGCAGTTTTCTGGACCAACATTCTGGGAAGACACCGACCGTGGAAATTTGAATATTTATTACACACCATACCAAAATGAAATAAGTTATTTTAAGAAAATACAGGAAGAAATATTGGCTGAGAGTGAGAAAAAAATTCCTGCATAGATATGTGACTTATATGCAAGAAAATCACACACAATAAAAATTGTTGTATGATGAAAAAATCTGGTTTATACTGTGTCTGTTATTATTTATATTTGTTTAGTTTTGAAAAACCTGACAGATTATTAAAATAAATATTCAACCAAAAGGAAAGAAATGAAAAAAGATGCAGAGTTTTTAAAAAAAGTAAGGGAGTTAGCATCAGAGAAGAATATGAGCGCCACTGCAAAGGCTTTAAAAATTCCTGTTTATACTTTGAGAGCACGCTTGCTGAGTTCTGCAATTAATCTAGGTGAAATTCCACCGCAGTTTGCCAAAACCAGAGTAGTTAAAAAAGTTGCCAAAGCAAAAAAACGCAAACTAGATGATACTTTACGTGCAGCAGGAAAAGCAGGTAATTCAAAACGAGTCATTATTCCTCAATATATTTTTGAGGAATTGGGCTGGAATAAAGGGGACAAGATTGTCATCCGTCGTTCTGGAAAAAATAAAATTATTATTGAGAAACCGGCAAGCAAATAAGCTTCTTTTCAACACTCATTAATTTAATAACAGTTGAGTGTTTCCCGCCTTCATTTCAGAAAACAGTTGACTATTTTTGGTACAGATTTTCAACCGTTTACTCTAAGTCAGATCACTTAAAACAGGATTCAGCATGGATTTGGTGTATCGCCCAAGACGTTTAAGACGTTCCGCTCCAATTCGCGGACTTGTGCGTGAAACAGAACTTTCTCCGCGACATTTGATATTTCCGATGTTTGTCACCGAAGGCAAATCAGTCCGGGAAGCTATAGACACTATGCCCGGACAATTCCGCTTTTCAACAGACGAACTGGTTCGTGAATGTGAAGAACTTTATGCCCTGGGTATAGGCGCGGTTAACTTATTTGGTTATTCAATAGAAAAAGACGAACTTGCAAGCAAATCCTATGAACCCAACGGTTTGGTTCAGCGTGCTGTCAGGGCTATCAAAGAAACTGTTCCGGACTTGTGTGTGCAGACAGATGTTGCTCTTGATCCATATACAACACACGGGCATGACGGGCTAGTTGTTAACGGTGAAATCGTGAATGACGAATCTGTTGAGGTGCTGTGTAAAATGGCTCTTTCTCATGCAGAGGCGGGGGCCGACTGGATTGCTCCTTCAGACATGATGGACGGCAGAGTTGGAGCAATACGTAACGCACTGGACGTGCAGGGATTTTCTCATGTTGGTATTCTGGCCTATTCCGCAAAATACGCATCCTGTTTTTATGGTCCATTCAGGGGTGCACTTCAGTCCGCACCAAAAAGTGGTGACAAAAAAACCTACCAAATGGATCCCGCCAATTCCCGCGAAGCATTGCGTGAGATTTCTTTGGATTTGGAAGAAGGGGCAGATGTAGTAATGATTAAACCCGCGTTGACGTATTTGGACGTAATTGCACGAGTACGTGAGGCATTTGACGTTCCAGTTGCGGCTTACAATGTTTCAGGAGAATATGCTATGGTTGTCGCTGCCGCGGAAAAAGGCTGGATTGACCGAGAACGTGCCATGATGGAAATGCTTTTGTCAATTCGTCGTGCCGGAGCCGATATGATTCTCACCTATTTTGCAAAAGACGCGGCGACATTTCTGCGCGCGGATTACGGAAGTTATAGATGACAGCATCAATCACCATCCGGAATGCAATGGTAGTCCTTCCGGGAAGCATACAAGGGGTAGATGTTTCAGTAATCGATGGACGGATTAGCGCTATCGGCTGCGAAATTCCGGAAGCTGGAGAAGTAATTGACGCCGAAGGCTTGTTTTTACTTCCGGGCATTATTGATCCGCAAGTTCATTTCCGTGAACCGGGAGCTGAGCATAAAGAAGATTTACATAGTGGATCCTGTGCGGCTGCAGCCGGAGGCGTAACCAGTTTTCTCGATATGCCGAATAACTCACCGCCTGTTATTACATGTGAGCGGATGACGGGGAAAAAACTGCTTGCGGCAGAAAAATCGGTTGTCAATTACGGTTTTTTTATGGGAGCAACTCCGGAAAATCTGGAGGAATTGAACAAGGTTGAAAATGTTTGCGGTATAAAAATTTTCATGGGTTCTTCAACCGGAGATTTGCTGGTGGATAATCCGGATGTTCTGGAGAAAATTTTTGCCGACGGAACACGCTTGATAGCAGTTCACGCAGAGGATGAATCCATCCTTCAGGCAAACAAGGAATTACTCAAGGATATTGCTGACGTACGCCTTCATTCACGGATTAGAGACGAATCCGCAGCGCTCAAGGCAACAAAACTTGCGGTGCGGCTTTCTTTGAAATACCGGCGTCGATTGCATATTTTACATTTAACTACAGAAGATGAATGTGATTTTCTGCGCAGATTGCCGCGGGGACATCGCATTTCTACAGAAGTCTGTCCGCAGCATTTCACTCTGACTGTTCCGGAATGTTATGAGCAACTCGGAACGCTGGCTCAAATGAATCCGCCGTTACGGACAAAGCGTCATGCGGATGCACTTTGGCAGGCTCTCAAAGATGGAATCATAGACTGTATTGCCACTGACCATGCGCCTCACACTTTGGTGGAAAAGGAACAGCCCTATGGAAAGGCTCCATCCGGAATGCCCGGAGTTGAAACGTCCCTGGCTTTGATGCTTGATCGTGTAAACCGCAATTCCTGTACTTTGCGGGAAGTTGTGTGCTGGATGTCCGAATCTCCCGCAAAACTATATCAGATGCAGGGAAAAGGTAGCATCGAAGTTGGACAGGATGCAGACCTGGTTTTAGTCGATATGACGCTAAAGAAAACTGTCACGAATGGACAATTGCACACCAGGGTAAACTGGTCACCTTATCACGGAATGGAATTGCAGGGTTGGCCTGTCCGTACAATTGTTAATGGTCAAACTGTTTTTTTGAACGGAGAAGTTGACAAAAGTGTCCGTGGAAGAGAAATCTGCTTTGCATCATGAGCAGATAAGAGTTAGGATAGTTTTAATAAATCTGTTTTCAGATTTCCTCCAAAGGATGTATTTGTAAAACTCTGTGAAGCAAAGTTGAAACAATTATTTTTATAGGAGATAGAAATGACTACATCAGCAGCTAAAGGTTCCCATCAAAATTTAGTTGAAATGCTGGAAAGTTCCCGGCAGCGTTTTGGCGACCAGCCTTTGTACGGTACAAAACGGGACGGTATTTACGAATGGACTACTTACGAACAGTTTGCGGAAAAAGTGGATGCTTTTCGCGGAGGCCTTGCTTCTTTGGGCGTATCTGCCGGTGACAAAGTCGCAATAATCTGTAAAAACACAGAAGAGTGGGCGGTTTCCGCATATGCCACTTACGGATTATGCGGGCAACACATTCCGATGTATGAAACGCAAATGGCAAAGGAATGGGAATACATCATCCGTGACTGCGGCGCAAAAGTTTTATTGGCGGCAAACACGACTGTATTCGGACAAACCAGTGATTTTCCAGAACGGATTGAAGCGCTGGAACACGTTGTTTTGCTTTCCGGCAGCGCATCCGGAGATGTGAAGACCTATGCGGATTTATTGAAAACAGGACGCGAAAATCCGGTTGAGGCACAGCAGCCCGAATCACAGTCTCCGATGGGAATGATCTATACTTCCGGAACTACCGGAAAACCTAAAGGTGTTATTTTAAGTCACAGAAATCTGATTTTTGAATGTTCAGTGGTTTTACCCCTGCTCGGAATGACGAAAGATGACCGCTCATTGGCTTTTTTACCGTGGGCACATGTATTTGGTCAAGTAGCTGAAGTGCATGGATTAATAAGTTCCGGAGGTTCAGCGGGACTGGTTGATGACGTGAACACGTTAATTGAAGAATTGGGTATAGTCAAGCCCAGCATGTTCTTTGCGGTGCCACGTGTTTATAACAGAATTTATGATCGGCTAAAAGGTCAAATGAAGGAGAAGCCTGGATTCATCCGTGCGTTATTTTACGGTGGACTCAAACAGGCCAAACGGGAAAGAGAAGGCGAAACACTTGGTTTTCTGGATAATTTAACACTTACGCTGGCACGCAAGATTATTTTCAAAAAAATATTGAATCGCTTCGGTGGCAATTTACGCATTGCCGTGAGCGGCGCCAGTGCCTTGAGTCCGGCGGTCGCGGAATTTGTCAATGATATTGGAATCAGTATTTATGAAGGTTATGGTCTCAGTGAAAATGCCGCTGCTCTTTCCATTAATTATCCTGGAGCAAGGCGTTTTGGCTCAGTTGGGAAACCCTTGCCGGGAGTTCGGATCGAAATTGACAATACAGTCGAAGGTAGTAAAGAAGAAGACGGAGAAGTTCTGGCATATGGTGAAAATATTATGCTTGGTTATCATAATTTGCCGGAAAAAACAAAAGAAAGCATTAACGAAGATGGAGGCTTGCGTACAGGAGATCTCGGACATTTGGATGCAGACGGATATCTTTACATCACAGGACGCGTTAAGGAGCAGTATAAATTAGAAAACGGAAAGTATATAGCTCCGGCGCCTTTGGAGGAATCCTTGAAACTGAGTGCGTATATTGATCAAGTGATGCTTTATGGCTACAACCGCCCGCATAATGTGGCTTTGATTGTGGCGGCAATGCCTGCTGTGGAACAATATGCTGAGGGACTCGGGATTTCCGGAAACAGCGAAAGCATTTTAAGTGAACCGCGTATACGGCAATTGTTCAAGGAGCAACTGGAACGTTATGGAAAAGATTTCAAGGGGTATGAACATCCACAAAACTTTGCTTTGCTTTCAGAAGAGTGGGGTATCGACAACGGATTGCTTACTCCAACTCTCAAAGTAAAACGAGAAGTGGTTGAGGAACAGTTCAAGACACAGATTGAAGGACTTTTTTCTTAATCTTTGTGGTGTGTTTGATCTTGTGATTTGCCCCCTTTTTATGCTACTCTCAGTGCTTTTGATCTTTTCTTTTCGTCATGCAAATCCAAGTTTCCAATCTGCACAAAAGCTACCTGGATGGAGAAGGGCGCAAGCTGCATATTTTGCGCGGCATCAATTTTGAAGCAGAATCCGGTTCTACCGTTGCGATACTTGGCGCGTCCGGAACCGGCAAAAGTACATTTCTGCATACACTCGGAACCCTGGAAGGTATAGACGAAGGCCGGTTGTGTCTTGACGGCAGAGATTTAACCCTCTTATCCCGTGATCAAGCCGCACAGTTCAGGAATGAAGAAGTTGGTTTTATTTTTCAGTTTCACCAGTTATTGCAGGATTTTACCGCACTGGAAAACGTAATGATCCCCCAACTGATAAAAGGAATCAGCTCGGAAACTGTCCGAACGAATGCTTTGGAGTTGCTGCAGAAGGTTGGACTGTCTGAGCGTACAGGTCATAAACCGACGCAGCTTTCCGGAGGAGAGCAGCAGCGTGTTGCAATTGCGAGGGCCCTGGTCAATCGCCCAAGAATTGTTTTGGCAGATGAACCAACCGGAAACCTGGATGAAGAGACGAGTGCTCAGGTCATGGAGGTTTTGCTGCGGCTAAATCGTGAGAATGAAACGACACTAATAATGATTACCCATAACACCAGCCTCGCATCAGCAATGCAGTTTCAGCATCGTATGGAAAATGGACAATTACATTTGCTTCCGAATGCCTAAATTTTTTCGCAAGAAAAATACAATTCTGTCTGCTTCCTGCTTCTTTCAAACCTGATGTACTCCCTGTTTTCTGTTTTACGTTTTTTGGTGACGCTTGTTTTTCTCTGCGTCTTCTCTGCAGGCATTTCCAGTTTTTCTCTAATTGCGCAAACTACAGCAAACTCCGATTTGTCAGCACGTATTTCAGAAATTGAAATAATAGGTACCTCTGAACTGGAATCCTCACAGATCATGTTTTTGATCGAAAGTCAGGTTGGCGACACTTTGGATCGTAAGGCAATTCGTAGAGATATCCATTCCATTTATCAAATGAAATTGTTCGAAGATGTTCGGGCGGAAGTAGAAGAGCAAGACACTGCTGCATCCGGCGCTAAGGGTTATTTGCTGCGTTATGTGGTCGAGGAACGTCCACGTTTGTCGGAAGTTAAACTGGAAGGGGTGCTGCTGGTTGAACGTACAGAAATTGAAGAAAAAATGACTTTACTCCAATATGATCCGTATGATCCGGAAAAAATTGCGGTCAACGAGCAGATTATTTTGGAACATTACCGCAGCGAGGGTTATCCCAGAGTTCGCGTGAACAGCAGAATTGAAACTGTTGATACAGATCTTGAAAATGAGGGAGAAAAGTTCCGGGTAGTTTTTGAACTGGATGAAAAACCTCGGGTTTACCTTACTGATATTTACGTGAGCGGCACAAAATTTTATTCGGAACTGGATATCAAACGCTTTATTATGAGTTCCGAAATCGATTGTGTTTCCTGGGCAAATCAATCCGGCCTTTTCCGTGAAGAAATGATCAATCAGGACTTGTCACTCATCACTCAGCATTATCTTAAAAAAGGTTACATCAAAGTTTTTGTGGATAAGCCGGAGGTGACTCTTATTCATAATCCGGATTATAGTCGAGTTGATGTACGTTTAAATATTTATGAAGGAGATCAGTATTTTACCGGAAATATTGAAGTCTCCGGAGACATTCTGGGCGAAAAAGAAAAATTGATAGATGACTTGTTGCTGGAAGAAGGTGAAATATATAATCCTTATTTTCAAAACCGGGATCGTTCCGGAATCAGTGAGAAATATCATGAGCGGGGTTATGCTTTTGTCAGGGTTATTCCGGAAACCAAAATTGATGAAGACACAAAAACTGTTGATGTAACTTTTAGAATAGTAAAGGGTGAAAAAGCATATATCGGCCGCCTGGAAATTGCGGGCAACGTAGAAACTCGGGATCATGTGATTCGGCGTGAATTTGAGTTACAGGAAGACGAACTTTTTAACGGCAAAAAACTGCTTCTCAGTCAACAGAATATAAACCGTTTAGGATTTTTTCAATCCGGAGTTGTGCTGGAACGTTCTGCACGTGATCAGGAGGACAACATGTTGGACATTCTGACGCGTTTAAAAGAAACACAGACCGGAACTTTTCAGGCACAGATGGGATATAGCGATTTTTCCGGATTCAGTGGAGGAGTAACACTTTCTAAAGGCAACTTGCTTGGAACCGGACGTACTTTACGTTTGAGTGCACAGTTTGCGGAACAGAGTGTTCAACAAAAATTTGATACAACCCTGATTGATCCAAGGCTCTTTGATTCACAGGTTTCAGGATCAATTTTTGCTTCGACAAGCAAGGTCCAGGATTCCACGGAACTTGAGCGAGGTATCATCATAGAAAACAATTATGGTTTCAGTTTGGGTATGCCCATGTATTTTCGTGATCTACGTTTTGGCACGCAAATCAGCGCACTTGACCGCATTTTTTCCGCATCCGGAGGCAATCTTTATAAACGCTCTGTTTCGCCGTCACTGACTTACAGCTCTGTCAATCATCCAGTTTTTCCCAGCGCTGGAATTAAAACCTCCATTCGCATGATCCAAACCGGAACACCGTTTGGCGGAAATATCCAGTTGCGGGAATACCGTTTTCAGTATCAGCAATTTTGGGCACTGAATATGGACAACACTTTTATTTTGATGGCCAAAGGCCGTTTGGGTCTTTTAAAGAAACAGGGAAGTTCGCCCATACCATCCGAGGACCGCTATCGCCTTGGAGGAATTGATTCGATACGGGGGCACTACTATTACAACATTTCCGGACCGTACGGTCCAAGCGAGCAAAGGAACAATATTGCCTATCGCGTGTTTACAGACGAACTTGGCTATCAGCAAACAAAAACTTATGACAGCAGAACTGAAGGTTTGAATACGGACGAATTGCTGGAATTGAAAAGTGGCGGAATTTCTGAGAGAGTCTTTAATCTTGAGTTATTGTTTCCCCTCAGTCAGGATGAGAATAGTTTTGTCCGTGGACTGCTGTTTTTGGACGCAGGTAACATGAATGCGGAATCGCGGCAATATCAACTGCTCGGTGAAACAGAACCGAAATTTTTTGATTTACGTAAAAGTGCAGGCATGGGTGTCCGCGTTATCACACCGATGGGCGTCCTGCGTTTCGAGTATGGTTCAAAACTTGATAAACGTCCCAGCGAAACTCCGGACCGTTTTGAATTCACAGTCAGTGGATTGTTTTAAAGTTTGTACCAGCAAAAAAAATTGTAAACAGACTGCATAAAATGAAAACCCCTCAAGTTTCTGCTGCAATCCGGCAGCAAATTTTAAGGGCACGTGAGGCTTCTCTCGTCCTGGCGAATTTGGATAATTTGCAGAAAAACAAAATTCTACATGATCTGGCTCAAGCCTTACGTGAAAATACGGCGGAGATTTTGGCAGAGAATGCCAGGGATATGACGGAGGCAGACAAAATGCGGGAGCGTGGAGAATTGTCTTCAAGTGCCTGCAAACGTGTTTTGCTCAATGAAGCGAAGATTGAGCAGATGGCGAAAAATTGTGAAAGTGTTTCCGCATTGCCGGATCCTTCCGGAAAAATTGTGCAGGCAACTCGTCTGGATGAAGGACTTGAACTCTACCGTGTTTCGTGTCCAATCGGTGTCATTCTGGTAATTTTTGAATCACGTCCGGATGTGGTAATCCAGATTTCCGCCTTAGCTATAAAATCCGGAAATGCCGTAATTCTAAAAGGCGGTAAAGAAGCACAAAATTCAAATCGCGTTTTGTCCGGAATCATCCGAAAAACTCTGGCCTTGAGCAATTACGCTCCGGAAGATTCTGTCAGTCTGGTGGAAAGCAGGGATGAAGTTGCGGAGCTGGTGAAAATGAGTGCAGAGCTGGATTTGATCATTCCCCGCGGAAGCAACGAACTGGTTCAGCATATTCAAAAAAATGCACAGGTTCCGGTTCTCGGTCACGCGGACGGAATTTGTCACGTCTTTCTCGATGAAGCGGCAGATGCAGAAAAAAGCATGGAAGTTGCGCTGGATGCGAAACTGGATTATCCGGCCGTCTGCAATGCAGTGGAAACTTTACTCGTGCATAAAAACTTTCCTGATAAATGGCTGGGCGAACTTTTGTGGAAAATGCAGGAGGCCGGAGTGGAATTGAGGGTTTGCGCGGAAACAAAAAAACGGCTGCAAACTTTTCCGGAATTAAAATTAAAAAATGCTGCTGAAGAAGACTGGAAAACGGAATACATTGATTTGATAATTGCCGTTAAATCAGTGCAATCAGCAGAAGACGCAGTGCAGCACATTAATCATTTTGGCTCAAAACATACTGATACAATCGTATCTGAAAACGCGGAACTGGCAGAATGGTTCATGAACACAGTTGATGCAGCTGGTGTATTTTGGAATGCGTCAACACGTTTTGCAGACGGATTTCGTTATGGATTGGGAGCCGAAGTTGGAGTGAGCACCGGAAAAATCCACGCTCGTGGTCCAGTTGGACTTGAGGGTCTGGTAATTTACAAATACAAACTGTATGGAAACGGTCATGGCGTGGGACGCTATAGCGACGGTAAAAGGGACTTGCTTCATGAAAATATTGCTTTGTAATGTAATGTTTGACGGTCTTGCTAAAAATCAAAAAAATATAGCGTTTTGACTTTTTAGCATAGCGTCATAATTGACAGTCGCGTAAAAAGTCTGAAGTCCACCATTTGTCATTTCGACCGAAGAGAGAAATATAAATAATATTAGTGTAGTAACATAGAAAAGATTTCTCGCTTCGCTCAAAATGACACGGTTTTCG
>DTUH01000107.1 GCA_012964265.1 Candidatus Lambdaproteobacteria bacterium | reverse complement strand
CCAGAAAATAAATTTTCATGTGCGGCGTTTGGTCCGAAATGCTCAGATCCTGCAATCGGATGTCCGCCCACAAAGCGCATTTCTGCATACTCCGGCGCAGACATGATTTTTAATAGAGGAGATTTTACACTTCCGGAGTCTGTGATAATTGCGGATGTTGAAAGATGAGGACGTATTTGTGCGAGTACTTCGGCGAAGGCTTTGACCGGAACAGCCAGCAGAACTAATTCTGCTTCTGCCAGTTTTTCATCCGGAGTTGCGGCCAGATAATCAACTAAATTCAATGAGCTGATTTCTTTTAGGTATGCTTTGTTGTTATCGTAACCGATTATTTGACGAGCCAAACCCAAACGCCGCACATCCCTGGCGAATGAACCTCCAATCAATCCGAGGCCCACAACGGCTAATGCCCCAAACGGTTTAAATCCGGAAGCCGACATTTTTTAAGCTCAGGTTGCAGCAGGAGCAGTTCCGGCAGGTGGAGCCAACTTTGTCAAAAATACAGCCACAGGGCTGGCGACGTAAATGGATGAGTATGTTCCGATTAACACACCGACGAGTAAGGCAAATGCGAAATCGTGAATGATTTCACCACCAAGTAAAAACAGGGAAAGTACAACGAGCAATGTGGTTCCGGAAGTAATCAAGGTTCTGCTCAATGTTTCCGTAATGCTCAGATTGATGGTTTCTTCAAAAGACTTTTTGCGGTATTTTCCCTGATTTTCCCTGATGCGGTCAAAAACGACAATCGTGTCATTCAGTGAGTAACCCACCACCGTCAGCAAAGCCGCAACTACAGTTAAGGAAAATTCTTTGTCCAATATGGAGAACACTCCGACTACGACGAGCACATCATGTACTAAAGCAACAATCGCACTGACTCCCTGTCTCCATTGAAAACGAATTGTGATGTAGAGCAAAACCAGTCCAAGTGCAATCAAAATGGCCTGCACTGCGCTGATTTTCAGTTCATCCCCAACTTTTGGGCCGATTGTTTCAATGCGCCGTATTTCAAGTTTTGGATGTTGCGGTAGCAGAATTTTACGCAATTCAGCGGTCAAGTGCTCTCCTTTACCAAGGGGACTGTCTATGGGAAGACCAAGTAAAATCTCTTTATAGGCAGCATCTCCAAAAGTTTGCAGAACAACGTTCTTCATTCCATTCTCTGCAAAAAACTGACGCAGCTGATCCAGATTGGGCGCAGTCGAAAATTGAATTTGCACATTTGTTCCGCCCCTGAAATCGATACCGTATTTTAAGCCGTTGTGGGCAACAATTGATGCGACTCCTCCGAGGATAAGTAAGCCGGAGAAAACCGCGGCCAGGCGTTTAAAACCCAGGAAATCAATAAATTGGCCTTCTTTAAAATTCAAAAATTGCATGGTCTTTCTATCATTTGAACTGCAGAGTTATTGTAAATCAAATACTTATTGTGTGTAATTTTGTTTTTCGCAAATAAACAAAATCAAAAAAGAAACGGGTCACAACAATTGCGGTGAACATGCTGGCAATGATTCCAATTGAAAGTGTAACCGCAAAACCCTTGATGGGGCCGGTGCCAAATTGCAGAAGCGCGAGCGCCGCAAAAAGAGTGGTAATGTTTGCATCAAGAATCGTGCGGAATGCCTTGCCGAAACCTTCCTGGATGGCTGCACGCGGATTTTCTGTACGTTTTAGTTCTTCACGAATACGCTGGAAAATTAAGACATTTGCGTCAACCGCCATGCCGATAGTCAGCACGATACCAGCCATTCCAGGCAAAGTAAGAGTCGCCCCAAACGCGCCAAGAACTGAAATGATTAAAATTACATTGAAAATCAGCGCGACTGCAGCAAAAACTCCTGCCAGACGATAATAAAAAATCATAAAAACTAAAACCAGGGCGCTGCCTATCATTAATGAATTCAGTCCCTGTTCTACAGAATCTTCTCCAAGACTTGCGCCGACTGTGCGCTCTTCACGTATTTCAATCGGAGCGGGCAAAGAACCGGAGCGCAAAACAATTTTTAAGGTGTCTGCTTCTTCGACGGTAAATTGTCCTGAAATAGAGGCTTCTCCACCGGTTATTGCTTCACGTATTACCGGTGCCGACTGCACCTTGTCATCCAGCACAATCGCCATGTTGCGGCCGATGTTGCGTCGTGTAATTTTTGCGAAAAGGTCTGCTCCAATCGAATCGAAAGAAAGCGCCACGTATGGACTGTTGTCCCTGGAATCAATGCGTACCCGCGCGTCCCGGATAAATTCACCGGTCATCAAGATCTTTTTTTCCAAAACGTAAGGTCGTTTGGAAATCAGTTTGTTGGTGGTCTTATCCCAAACTTCTTCATATTTGACAACCTCCGTCAGCCGGTTGTAAGTATTTGGAGTGGCATTATTGTTGACAATTTGAAACTGCAAAACTGCCTGCGGACCAATCAGTTCAATGGCGCGGTCCCTGTCTTTTAAGCCCGGAAGCTGGATGACAATGTTGTTTTCACCCTGCTTTTGCAAAGAAGGTTCACTGATGCCCAGACTGTCGATGCGGTTTCGCAAAACTTCGAGAGCCTGACTAACGGCGTTTTCCCGAATAAGATCGGCCTCTTCTGTATTGAGATTCAGAAAAATCAGTTCGCCTTCAGGATTCAGATCAAACTGGACAAGAAAACGGTCGTAAGGCGCGACCTCCAGGTTTACTTTTTTCCCGGGTTCCATTTCAACAATCAGTGAATTCGTACCTTGACGCACCTCTACAAAATCAACCTGTTCATCAATCAGCAAATCTTCCAATTCAACTGCGGTCCGGCGAATTATTTCCTTAACCGCTTCCTCTACTTTTATTTCAATATCAAGGTACATCCCTCCCTGTAAATCAAGACCCAGATTTACTTTATTTTCCACAGTCTGCGGGTCAACACCGGGTTGATATGCTCTGTAAGTTGGGAATGCGTAATAAAGTGCGGCAATCAATACAATGAGGATGATGCCTCCTTTTAGTTTAATGTTCATGGATTTCGGTTGCAGAATTTCTGATTATA
>DTUH01000106.1 GCA_012964265.1 Candidatus Lambdaproteobacteria bacterium | reverse complement strand
TAAAGAAACACGGTTTTGCCTCAAAGATTGAACAGACCCTGGATCATCAACGTGGAGCCACTGGAGTTTACGGCGCAGTGGAAATGACACTATTGCCCATGTCCAGAATTAGACGACCGGTTCCCGTCACCAAAAACTGAGAGTTCCAAAAAGAATGCTGTATAATGCCAAACTTGTTTAAAATAATTCCCCTCAAAGAACAGGAAAAATAAAATCTAAATGGGTAATTGCAGGATTTAGGTGAAACTCAATGCAGGAGACATCATTACTTTTGAAATAGTACATGGTACAATCCATATTAAAAAAGCGAGGCCTTTCAACATTGAATTCAGTTCAGCCCTTACTGCTAATGTTGAGTGAATGGATATCTCACAATGATGAGGAAGCTTATCTTGATTTATGAACCTTTTGACATTGTTGTTGTCCCCATACCATTCACAGACTATTCTCAAAAAAAATGTGAGCCTGCTCTGTTACTTGCTCAAAAAAACAAGTTTGGGTCACTACTTTAACAATAGCTTATAGTTATAAAAATGAGATCAACCAAAATAATACATATTGTTTCTTGCCATGCAGAGGGAGAAGTTGGTGAAGTAATTGTTGGTGGTGTATCTCCACCGCCGGGAAATAGTTTATGGGATCAGGCACGTTGGATTGAGCAGGATCAGACTTTGCGCCAGTTCGTTTTGAATGAACCACGTGGAGGAGTTTTCAAACATGTAAATTTATTGGTTCCGCCGAAAAATAAAAAAGCGGCTTACGGTTTCATTATCATGGAACCGGAACACACTCCCCCAATGTCCGGATCAAATTCAATTTGTGTGGCCACTGTTTTACTGGACAGCGGAATGATTCAGATGGAGGAACCTGAGACTAGATTTTTTCTCGAAGCACCGGCGGGATTATTGCGGGTAAATGCACATTGTAAAGACGGCAAGGCACAGAGTATTGAAATAAGCAATGTACCTTCTTTTGCAGACAAACTGGATGTAAAACTTGAGGTAACCGGTATAGGTACACTAACAGTTGATACAGCATACGGCGGTGACAGTTTTGTTATTGTGGATGCAAAGTCGTTGGGTTTTGAAATAGTTCCGGATGAGGCCCGCGAACTTGCGGAAACTGGAGCCAGAATTTCAGCGGCGGCCAATGAGCAAATCAAATTTCAGCATCCGATTCAGCATGATTGGAACAAAATTTCATTCTGCCAGTTTACTTTGCCTGTTGAAATTAAAGATGGAATTCTTAGTGGTAGAAACACGGTTGCTATTGATCCGGGAAAATTGGATCGGTCACCATGCGGAACAGGCTGTTCTGCAAGAATGGCGGTTATGCGTGCCAGAGGAGAAATGCGGGTGGGAGATCAATTTACCGCAACATCAATTATTGACTCACGGTTTGACTGTACGATCAGTGAAAGTACAAAAATCGCAAACAAAAATGCGATTATTCCTACAATTCGGGGGAGGGGTTGGATTACCGGTACTCATCAGTTAATGTGTGATCCGGAAGATCCATGGCCTTCCGGATATCGTTTGACGGATACGTGGCCGAAACAGAAAATTAACAAATGATGCCTTTGAAAAAGTCAAAATGTTACCACTTGAATGTCATTCCCGATTTCGCGGGAATGACAACTTTTTTTCGACTGAACCAACAAATTGAAAAAAATTGCTTATTATCAAACTATAAACAAAAACTTTCCGTTCTGAGCGGCTTTTATCTGCCAACCTTCTTCATCTTCTTTCCACCAAACGGTTTGCTCTTGTGCTGAAAATTGAGATTGTGTTTTCGTTGAGTTGAGTAATTGCAGCGGATTTTCGGAAGCCCAGATTACAGCTTCTTCCAATGGCATATCATACCACTTGATTACGTTTCGCACACACTGATCCATTGTTACAGCAGAACCGACAGGACGGTGCGTATTCGGGTCCAAAATGACGGTTTCAATTTCACGCTGCAATTCCATTTTACCCAACCTGTAACGCCCGGGAGGTGCCGCCGCTCCGGCGGTAGCGTCTGTTACCAGGATCACCCTCTCAGCACATTTTGCTCTTAAATAGACTTTCAACACTTCCGGAGCAAGGTGGTAGCCGTCTGCGATAAAACCGGCACTCAGCCTGTCCTCACCCAGTTGCGCCATAATCGGATTATTGTTTTTGTGTATTTCGGAACTGGTACCGTTTCCGAGGTGTGTTGAAAGTCTCGCTCCGGCATCTACTGCATTCCGAATTTCTTCAGAACTTGCGGCTGTGTGTCCTAAAGCGACAATAACTCCAGCCTCAACAATTTGCTCAATAAAAGCGAGTGCACCTTCTACTTCAGGAGCCAACGTCACCAGCCGGATATTACCTCCGGCAGCTTGTTGCAGAAGTTTTGATAGAAAGGGCCCTTCCAGATGATAGCCGGCTACCATGGTTTTTGCCAATGGAGATGAATTTCTCGCTCCTTCCAATGCCGATAGACATTTCTGCAAATGAGTCTCAGATTCAGTGATGACTGTAGGAAGACAGGTCGTAACTCCTGTAGCCAGCATCGCTTCAAGTGCCAGTTGAAGAGATTCTGGAGAGAGTCCGGGCGAATTGAAATCCACACCTGCAAAACCATTTACCTGCAAATCTGCCAGCCCTTTAGTATTAACCCATCCCTCTCCTTTTTTTAAAAAAGTGCTGTCATGTTCAGAAGGTAGTTCAATAATCGGCATGGAGTTCCTTTGTTTTTTAGTAGCGCTGCCAGTCCAGTTTGTTTTTTTCAATCCACTTGTAATGATCTTTGACTGTCAACAAATATGCAGCTTCTTCGTCAAGAACAACAGTTACGCGTGGATGCATCTGCAGAATCGAGGCTGGACAACTGGCAGAAATCGGACCTTCAATCATTTTCCGGATCGCATCCGCCTTCTTTGCACCATTGGCCAGCAACAGGCAATGTCTGGCTTCCATAATGGTGGCAATGCCCATGGTGACCACATGACGCGGCACTTCCTCCAGTTTGTCAAAGTAAATCGAATTATCCTGCATTGTTTGTTCACT
>DTUH01000105.1:11755-14263 GCA_012964265.1 Candidatus Lambdaproteobacteria bacterium | reverse complement strand
AAGGTACGGTCAAGCACTGCTCCGGTAATCATGTTGCGAATTTTTGTCCGTGTGAAGGCAGTTCCTTTTCCGGGTTTGACAAACTGAAAATCCACTACCATAAATGGAGCACCATCCATTTCAATCCTCAACCCTTTTCTAATGTCTGATGTTTCGTACACTTATTATTTTTGGTGTAAATTGACTAAATTCAGAATTTTATTATAAAACTAAACAAAAAATAATCAGGGTTTAGCGAATAAGTTTGTCTCATGTCATCCCGGACTTGAACCGGGATCCAGAACCCCTAACAAGTCGAGTACAAGAATAGAGACTGATACACTGGATTCCTGGTCTATGCCACGCTTCGCCCGGAATGACAATAAAGAATAATCTCAAGTATCACATCCATTGGACTCATGATGTAATCTCCTCGGAAAAGGTACTCTAACAAAAGAAGTGCAGGACTTTTGCTCGTTAGTCTAGAACAAACTGCTTAACAAATCGAGTTTATTTTGGACTACTCCCAAGTTAAACATCAGCTAAAAAGAGGAATTATAAAGTGACCTGCGAGCAGCTAACATTTATGAATGCAGCGGCTTCGCATGATGCTGAATGTGATCGGCCATGAAGGTAGCAATGAAAAAATAGCTGTGATCATATCCGCTTTGTAAACGGGCTGTCAATTTTTGATTCCGCTTTTCGCATGTTTTGCGGAACAAATCATAATTCAACTCTTTCTCCAAAAACTGATCATCTCCGCCTTGATCTATCAGCAATGGAATTTCCAGCTTAGTGGACTGAATCAACTCATTGGCATCATGTTTTTTCCAGACTTCTCGATTTTCACCGAGATAATTTATAAATGCTTTTTCGCCCCACGGGCATTGACTTGGTGCGCAAATCGGCGAAAAGCGGAAACGGAACGAAAACGTCCAGGATATTTTAACGCCAAAGTAAGCGCCCCATGTCCACCCATGGAGTGTCCGAAAATGCTTTCACGTCCTTCCAAAACCGGAAAATTTGAACTTATGATTTCCGAAAGTTCCCGCATAATGTAATCTTCCATGCGGTAGTGTTTGACCCATTTTTCTGTAGTTGCGTTGATATAAAAACCCTGCCCCGCTTCCCAAATCGTAATCTTCATCTTCGCCCTCCACTCCCGCACAGCGTGGACTTGTGTCCGGAGCCACGAGCATGATTCCGGATTCAGCAGCGTATTTCTGCGCTCCTGCTTTAGTGATAAAATTTTCATGATTACAAGTCAGTCCGGAAAGCCAATATAAAACCGGCACAGTTCCGGATTCAGCTTGCGGTGGTAAATATACAGAAAATTTCATTTCTCCACCGCAAGTTTCTGAATGATGGCTGAACATTTTTGTCCAGCCACCAAAACTTTTGCTTGAGCCGATCTGCTCAATTTTAAGTTCTAACATAATGGTCTTTAAAAACTTAAAACAAAATAACCGAGCGGATGCTTTTACCTTCATGCATCAAATCAAACGCCCGATTGATATCTTCCAGCGGCATGGTGTAGGTCACAAACTCGTCCACTTTAACCTCACCTTTCATGTACATATCCACGTATCCTGGCAACTGGGAACGGCCCTTCACTCCTCCAAAAGCAGAACCTCTCCAGACTCGACCTGTAACCAATTGGAATGGTCGTGTCGAAATTTCCTGTCCGGCTCCGGCGACACCGATAATAATTGATTCGCCCCAGCCTTTATGACAACATTCAAGTGCAGAGCGCATCAAATTCACATTACCTACGCATTCAAACGAATAATCCACTCCGCCATCAGTCAACTCAACAAGCACTTCCTGAATTGGGTTATCATATTTTTTCGGGTTAACGAAATCGGTCGCGCCGAGCTGCCGTGCAAATTCTTCTTTACCTTCGTTGATGTCCACCGCAATGATTCGTTCCGCTTTAGCTAAAACTGCTCCTTGAATCGCACCGAGTCCTACTCCACCTAAACCAAAAACAGCCACTGTTGCGCCGGCTTCAACTTTTGCCGTATTCAAAACCGCACCTATTCCGGTGGTGATTCCACAACCCAGCAAACAGACTTTTTCCAACGGAGCTTCCGAATTTATTTTTGCAACCGAAATTTCCGGTAAGACGCTGTATTCGGAAAATGTCGAAGTTCCCATGTAATGATACAAGGTTTTCCCGTCCATTCTCGGACACGAAGGGGGATCCGTAATTGAAGAACGAAAAACGCGAAGTACCATCCGGCATCAAACCTTTCCCCTGCGTCAGACGGATGGACTGGCACAAATTCGTTTTTCCGGATTTGCAGAATTGGCACTCTCCACATTCCGGAACGTAAAGCGGAATGACATGGTCACCTACTTTGACACTGTTGACACCCGCGCCAATTTCTTCAATTACGGATCCCCCTTCGTGTCCGAGAATGGACGGGAAAATTCCTTCCGGATCGTCTCCGGAAAGGGTGAATGCGTCGGTGTGGCAAACTCCGGTAGCAACGTTGCGAATTAGTACTTCTCCGGCTTTAGGTCCTT
>DTUH01000105.1:0-11705 GCA_012964265.1 Candidatus Lambdaproteobacteria bacterium | reverse complement strand
GTGGCTTTCCTGACTCACAGGCAATTGCGGCTCGTGATTTCATTTTCTGCTCCTGCTGAAAGATTTTGATTCCTGAATAAAAAAAGTGTTTAATCTTGCTGTAAAAATTATTTTCATAAAGTTAATTTTGTTGATTTTAAATTATGCTGCAATAATGTTATAAAAACAAATGAATATTTCTTTAATTCACAGAAAAATGTACCTTCCTGTCATCTCCCGTTTAGCCCCCACGCCGAGTGGTTATCTCCATATTGGCAATGCTTTCAATTTTTTGCTGACTGCTTTGCTGGTAGATTTTCAGAATGGACATTTACATCTTCGAATTGATGACCTGGACAGTCCACGGGTGGAGCGTTCTTCAGTGGAAGATATTTTTGTGCAGTTGGAGTGGCTCGGCATCGAATACGATTCCGGACCTTCAGGTCCTGATGAATTGTACACAAAATACTCACAACAATTACGCAAGGAGCGTTACTGCAAAACACTTGAAATTCTTCGCGATTCCGGAAACTTGTTTGCCTGTGAATGCTCACGATCAGAAATAAGACAACTATCAAGGGGCGTTAATTATCCGGGTACATGCCTAGACAAGAATCTCGATTTCCTGAACGAAAATCTACCTTGGAGAGTTCATGTCCCGGATCATACTTTTGTAAGTTTAAAAACACTTACGAACAAAATAGAGAAAATAAATGTGACTCAAGCGATGGGCGATTTTGTTATCAAAAGGAGAGACGGAATCCCGGCTTACCAACTTGCCTCTGTCATGGATGATATTGAACTTGGGGTAAATTTTGTGGTAAGGGGTCAGGATTTGTGGGCTTCCACAGCTGCACAACTTTTTCTGGCGCAGTGCTTGAATGATCCAATTTTTCCGGCGGCTCGCTTTGTACACCACCGGTTAATAAACGACAATTCCGGAAACAAACTTTCAAAATCCGCAGGCTCTTTTTCTTTAAAAATGCTACAGAAAAAAAATCGCAGACCAACATGGATTTTCCGGGAAACCGCAAAGGCGCTCAAACTTCCATTTCAGGAAATCCTGACACTTGATGATTTGAAAGAAGTCTTCCGGAGTGCGGCGCTTCAAAAAGATGGTTTGCTGACCATACTGGAACAAGAGAAATAAAATCAAACAATAAATTTTACTTCCAGTATTTCAATCTCAATTTTTCCTTTAGGAATAGGAATGGTAAGAGTATCGCCGACAGACTTTCCGATCAGAGCACGTGCAATGGGTGAGGAAACAGATATTTTATTTATCTTCAAATCCGATTCATCTGCTCCAACAATCTGATAGTTACTTTCTTCGTCAGTATCAACGTCCACGAAGGAAACTGTTGCGCCAAACACAACTTTATCTCCGGAAAGTTTTGCAATATCAATCACATTTGCAAGAGCCAGCTTTGCATTCAAGTCCTGAATTCTACCTTCGATAAAACCCTGTTGTTCTTTGGCAGCATGATATTCCGCATTTTCCTTTAAATCACCGTGCTCCCTTGCGGTAGAGATAGCATTTATCACAGCAGGCCGATCCTTACTGGTCAATTGTTTGAGTTCTGCTTTCAAACTTTCATAGCCCAGAATGGTCATGGGGTAAGACTCACTCATGTAATATATTGGAAAATAATAAGTTTGCTAAAAAATCAGGAACAGGAGCCGTTCGGTACAACAAAAAGATATAAGATAGATGGAGGGAGGAAAATAATCAAGTTGTGAAATTCAACGTGAATTCGGCATCACCCATTCATATTGATTATGGTAGATTGCGATCATTTCACCACGGTCGTCATCAGGCAAATTGCGACGGATCACACGTGCTAAAGAGGAGTTCATTTCCTGCAAATTCTGCATTGCATAGAAGTGGGAAAGCCTTCTATCCCAGCATTTTTTTACTTTTCGGGATTCGCTAACTGAATCTGAGGCTGCATAAAAAGCCTGATATAGTTGATTGTCACTGCGTTCCTCAAAAAACAAAGCCAAACCGGTCTTGGCTTCCTCATGCAGGTTAAAGGCCCGTTCGATTACAAAATCAGCACAAGAAGTTGGCCCCGTAGTTTCCTTGGTAAAATCAAGCAATTGTGAGCATCCGGAAGCAAAAAAAAGAATCCCTGTAACAATAATCAGCCGACATGTTTTTTGTGGTGTTTTAATCATTTTCATTTCTAAACTTAATTGAATAATGTGCTGTAAAAAAAATGCCAAATAATTGTTGAAAAAAGTTTTTATGTGTAAATATAGTTTCGTCAAATTTTCACGAAACTTTAGTACAAATTTGCTGAATTTTCATTTCAGACGATTACGATGTTCAATCTGGTTAAATTTTCCACCTCACCTTCAAGTCTATCACCTCTCTTCAAGGGACTTACTCCTGCAGGAGTTCCGGTATAAATTAAATCGCCCGGGTACAATTCAAAAAAACCGGAAAGGCTTGAAATAACTTCCGGTACAGACCAAATCATATCCGAAATATCTCCCTGCTGACGTAGTTCTCCATTGACAGACAGTGTAATTTTACCCTGCTCCATGTGGCCAACTTCGCATACAGGATGCACTGCGGAACACGGTGCTGAATGGTCAAATCCTTTGGCTGTAGTCCAGGGTCGGCCTTTCTTTTTAGCCTCTCCCTGTAAATCACGACGAGTCAAATCCAATCCTACCGCATAACCAAACACATGATCCAATGCCTCTGATGCTAAAATATGTGTCCCTTTTTTTCCAATCGCAACGACCAATTCAATTTCATGGTGCAAATTCTCAGTTGCCAACGGAAACGGCAGTTTCGTCCCTTCCGGACAAACAGCATCTGCAGGTTTGCAGAAGAAAAATGGAGCTTCGCGTTCCGGATTTGCTCCCATCTCGAGAGCGTGCTTCGCATAATTCTGACCCACGCAATATATTCTGTGAACTGCAAAACTATCCCCTGTTCCGGCTACCGCCACTGCCGGAGTTTCTGGTACAGGAAAAACGTAACTCATTTTTTTTGTCTTTAATGGGTTAATAATATATTTGTTCAAACGTAACTTGCCTGAAATCAGGAATCTATAACTATTATCTTGTTTCGGCAACTGCTGATTGTCAACATAGATATTGGTATTATGCTTCAATTCTACTTATGCTGTTACAGGTTCATTTTTATGTATTAATGTATAATCTGTGAAAAGGTGTAATTTCATTCTCTTGACTCAAACAGTTGAAAATTTTGTTCTGCGTCATCAAATTGATGAACTATAGATATTAATTCGAAAAATGCTTAAAAACACTTTCTCCGTTCATATCGGCTGGGGGCATTGTGACCCTGCAAAAATAGTATTTTATCCAAATTACTTTATATGGTTTGACCAAAGTGCGCATCATTTGTTTGACAAGGCTGGTGCAAACATGGGTGACTTAATGAATCAATACGGCGTGGTTGGTCTGCCAATCGTGGATGCTCATGCGGAATTCCTTTATCCCTCAAAATATGGTGATGTGATCGAAGTCACAAGTTGGATCAGCGAATGGCGTGAAAAAACTTTGATTGTAGCTCATGAAATTCATAATAATGAACGACTTGCCGTAAAAGGCATTGAAGTACGGGTATGGGCCAAGTCTCATCCAGATGACCCCAAACGTTTACAGGCGCAAGTAATTCCGGATTCCATCAAAGCCTGTTTTGAGCTATAAGTCTTGTTTATTTACGGCTTTCCTGAAATCCTGAAGATTAAAATATTCTGCAGCAATTTCTGTTTGAATACAGTGAATCAACCTACTTCATTCTCTAACCATGAATCTGAAAAGACTTTTTCAGCAGCCCACACTCACGAGTTTAGCAAAAACCTGTGGTTGAGCAGCTAAATTCAGTCCGGTCGGATTGAGTAAACTGCTGGCTTCATTGCCGAAAAATATAGACCAGAAAGTGCTGGTTGGTTTTGACACCAGTGATGATGCAGGGGTTTATCTGCTGAGTGATGAACAGGCTCTCGTTTTCACAGCGGATTTTATCACTCCACCGGTTGATGATCCTTATTTGTTTGGACAAATAGCTGCCGCCAATTCCCTGAGTGACATCTATGCCATGGGCGGCAAACCGTTGTCTTGCCTGAATCTGGTGGGCTTTCCTTCAGATAAACTTGGGAATGAAATTTTAGAAGGAATTGTTACCGGTGCACTGCAAAAAATAACAGAGGCCGGAGCAGTCCTATTAGGCGGTCATACCACTGATAATGATGAACCGATATTTGGTCTGGCAGTTACCGGTTTGGTACATCCTGAAAAGATTTGGAGAAACACAGGAGCAAAGCCCGGAGATCAACTAATTTTGACAAAAGCTCTCGGCAGCGGTGTTTTGTTTAATGCCAACCTAAAAAATTTAGTCTCGGAAAAAGCACTCGGAGATTGCCTAGATTCCTTGATTGAACTGAATAAAACAGCTGCGGAAGTATTGGCTAAATTTGAGATTCACGCCGCAACTGATATCACCGGATTTGGTTTTGCGGGTCATGCACTGGAAATGCTTCCTGGTTCGGAGCTGACATTTAATTTTAGTCTGGATGAAATCCCGATTTTGAGTGAAGCAGGTGAGATGTATGAACGCGGTGTTACTACCAGTGTAAATAAAACTAACCGGAATCTGGTCGAAAAACATTGGAGTTTTCCGGAAGGAATTCCGCCGATGCAGCAGGAATTAATGCTCGATCCTCAAACCAGCGGTGGACTTTTAGTTGCCGTTCCGGAAGCACAAACCACCTCAATTCTGAAAGCCCTGCACGATGCAGGTGTCACTTTTTCAGCACGAATCGGTTATGTAAGTAACTTCAGCAAGAAGAAGCTAAACTTTACATAACAATCCCGATTCAACTCAAATAATCCTTCTTAGCTCCTCTTCAGGAATATCACTTGATAGACTCCTAATTTCCAGCTATACTAATCGATTACATTTTATTTTATATTTTTATTCACAAATACTATTTGAAACGGATTGGGCAATGAACCCTGCATCACAGAAAATTCTTGAAAACACTAGAAACATCGGCATTTCGGCTCATATCGACAGCGGAAAAACAACGCTCACGGAACGCGTATTATTCTATGCCGGTAAGATTCACAAAATCGAAGAAGTCCGCGGCGGCGGCGCCGGAGCAACCATGGACCACATGGAGCTGGAAAAAGAAAAAGGCATAACGATTACTTCTGCCGCAACCAGTGTGAATTGGAATAACACAAAAATAAACATCATTGACACTCCTGGGCATGTTGATTTTACAGTTGAAGTGGAACGTTCACTTCGTGTTCTTGATGGAGCGATTATGATCCTTTGCGGTGTAGCAGGGATTCAGTCACAATCGATTACAGTTGACCGTCAGATGAAACGCTATCGTGTCCCGCGGCTTGCGTTTATCAACAAGCTGGATCGCATGGGTGCTGACCCACACAACGGAATTAAAGGAATCCGTGAAATTCTTAATCTAAATGCCGTTGCCATGCAACTGCCGATTGGACTTGAAGAAAATCACCTCGGTGTGATTGACCTGATTACAAAGAAGGCTGTTTATTTTGACGGTGAACATGGCGATGAAGTACGGATAGAGGAAATTCCGGATGAATTGCAATCAGATGCAGAAAGTTATCGCGCTGAAATGCTTGAAGCGATTTCCATGTTTGATGATCAAATGATGGAAGATTTATTGGATGAAAAAGAAATTTCCGAAACCAGCATCCATGCAGCCGTCAAAAAAGGTGTGCTTTCATTGGAATTGTGTCCGGTTTACATGGGAAGCGCCTTCAAAAATAAGGGAGTGCAAACACTGCTTGACGCGGTTATTAGCTACCTCCCTTCCCCTCTCGAAGCCGAGTCAACAAAAGCAACCGACATCAAAACGCAGGAAGAAGTGCTGTTGGAATGTGATCCGGACAAACCGACTGTAGCGATGGCGTTCAAACTGACAGAAGAGCAATTTGGACAGTTGACATACACCAGGGTTTATCAGGGAAAACTGACCAAAGGAGAGCAAGTGATTAACTCCCGTACAGGCAACAAGATGCGTATTGGACGCATGGTCAGAATGCACTCAAATGACCGTGAAAATATAGATCTTGCAGAGGCCGGAGATATTGTTGCAATGGTCGGTGTTGATTGTGCTTCCGGAGACACTTTTTGTGGAGAAGGCGCCCGTGTTTCCTGCGAATCTATTTTTGTTCCTGATGCTGTGATTTCACTGGCAGTCAAAGGAAAAGACAACGAACAGCACATGAAAATGAGTAAAGCACTGGGTCGATTTATGCGTGAGGATCCAACTTTTCACGTATCTTCTGACGAAGAGTCCGGAGAGACGATTATCGCCGGAATGGGCGAGTTGCACCTCGATATTTACATTGAAAGAATGCGCCGCGAATTTGATGTGAATGTTATTGTCGGCGCACCGCAGGTCAATTATCGTGAAGCAATTACTACTCCGGCAAATTACGACTATTTACACAAAAAACAAACTGGAGGTTCCGGACAGTTTGCCGGGGTCTCAGGTTCCATTGAACCACTTCCTTTGGATCATGAAGAGGATTTTGTCTTTGAAAACAAAATATTTGGCGGATCAATTCCCTCAGAACACATTCCCGCATGCGAAAAAGGATTTCGGGATGTAATGGAAAAAGGTCCGCTTGCGGCATTTCCGATGGTTAATATTAAGGTCACACTAAACGAAGGGAAATACCACGATGTTGACTCCAGCGATTTAGCCTATCAACTTGCGTCTCGCTACGCCATGCGTCAGGCAGTCGGCAAAGCAAATCCGGTTTTGCTGGAACCGATCATGAAAGTTGAAGTGGAAACTCCAGGCGAGTATCAGGGTTCAGTAATTGGCGACCTGAGTTCCCGTCGAGGTGTGATATACGGTTCTGAAGTAAAGGGTGACGAGACCGTGATAAATGCTGGCGTACCACTGGCAGAAATGTTTGGTTATGCAACCACTCTGCGCTCCATGTCTGCCGGTAAAGCAAATTACACCATGGAATTCGAAAAATATGCAGAGTGCCCATCCTTTGTTCAGGAAAAAGTTATCAAGGAACGCCAGGAAAAACTTAAGGAAAAAGAAGCTTAAAACTGGTAAAATTTTGCTATATGCTCTACAACAGTTTCCCTCATCGCCCCAGTCATACCCGGATAAACCGGTAGAGCAAGCACTTCTTTTGCGGCAGTTTCCGAAACCGGAAAATCACCTGCCTTTCCTCCTAAATGCAGAAAACACTCTTGCAGGTGAAAAGGTAGGGGGTAATAAACTTCAGAGGCAATTTCATTCTCCGACAAAAAGGATTGCAATTCATCGCGCCTTTCCGCTCTGATCACATACTGATTATAAATATGTGGATTTTTCAGACTTTGAGGATGCTCGACATAAGGAGTCCGAACCTTAGAGATTAAGCCAGCTTCAGCAAATAATTCATTGTAGTGATCCGCATTATCCTGCCGTTGCTTGTGCCATTTGTTCAGGTGGGGTAATTTCACTCGGATTACTGCTGCCTGAATTGGATCCAGGCGGAAATTTCCTCCAATAACACGATGGTAGTATTTGTGCTCACCACCATGAACCCGTTTGAGGCGTAATTGTTCTGCCAATTCAGGATTGTTTACCGTAACAATACCTCCATCTCCAACTCCACCTAAATTTTTAGAAGGAAAAAAGGAAAAGCAACCAAAATCTCCCAAACTTCCCGCGCTCTTTTTTTGACCATCGATTTCACACTCTGCACCAATTGCCTGTGCGCCATCTTCAATTACAGGAATATCAATCTCTCTGGAAATATTTAAAATTGTTTCCATTTCAGAGCATTGCCCGTAAAGATGCACCGGAATAATGGCTTTCACACGTTTACGGGTTTCCGCATCCATATCGGTCAACGTTTTTCTTAAAGATTCCGGATCAATGTTGAAGGTTTCCGGATCAATGTCAACAAAAACTGGAGTTGCATTCAAACGGGCAACCACACCCGCAGTTGCAAAGAAGGAAAAATTACTCGTCAAAACCAAATCTCCCGGAGCCACATCTAGAACCATCAGTGAAAGTAAAAGTGCATCGGTTCCGGAAGAAACACCTACCGCGTCTGTTGTTCCACAATATGCGGAAATTTCACTTTCAAGTCCATCAATTTCCGGCCCCATAATGTAGCGTGTAGAGTCAATGACTTGAGTAACGGCTTCAACAATTTCATCACGTAATTCCTCCAAGGGAGGACGCAGATCAAGCAATGGAACTTTCATAAAAATTCTTTAAAGGTGTCATGCAATTTTAGAATTGGTTTGAATCGGCAAAGTTTGATTGTAAATATTTCAGCAAAAATCTGAAAGCACAAAATTAAACCAGAACCCAAATATCATAAAGAGCATGAGTGTATGCTGTTATAGCAAAGCCACGCATAAAATAAAGAACTGTAAACAATAATCCTGCAATCCAGCGGAACATGAAACTGTACAGTTCCCATGAATCCGCCATGGAGCCGACATAGTGACTCAAGGAGAAAAGGAAAGACGCTGCTAAAACTGAAATGACGGCTGTCGTAACCTTGTTTTTCAGCAATGGTTTGAGAAACAAAAACAGCAGATTGAGCAAGATTACGCGAAAAATAATCTCTTCAAATAAACCTGCACCTAAGGAAAGAGCGAAATTCTGCAGCGCACCGTTTCCCGGACCTCCTGTTGAAAGTCCGCTTAGCCTTAAAATGGATTGCAGTACTCCCCCCAGAATCAAACTGTAGGCAAAAGCCTCTACGAACATCAGCAAGAAGTAGTTCGCCTTTAATTTCACGCCGGAAGAGCGATTTTTTGCTAGTGGAATCAGCGCAAATGAGATGCCGATCATCACGAAAGTCAAGTGTTGCGCACGTAGATCAAAAGCCATCAGGAATGTGCGGATCCACATATCAGCTGCATTTCTGATTCCCCAATAACGGGATTGCGTCAGAATAACCAGTATTTCGTAAACCACAAGCAACGGCAGCGCCGCTACTACTGAGTAATAAGCTGAGCGTGAAAAACGCCAATAATTACTCATGGCCATCTATACTAAATTTAAAAAAGAAAATGTGGAAATAATGAAGCTTGATTTTGATCACGCTTCAGAAGCGAGTGATTTGGACGGAATCAATAAATTTAAGATTTTTGAGTTTTTTTGCCAAATTTTTAGTTTCCGAACGCTTTATTTTGCCAACACGAACACGGTAAAGCGTTTTGTTGCCTGCAGTATGCTTGAAGATAAATGCTTCTTCAAAACCGATTTTCTTTAGTTTTTTGACCAGTTTTTTAGCATTTTCATGATTCCGTGAAGCAAAAACCTGAATGGTGTATGTTGCGTCTATTTTTGTTTTTACCCCAGGTTCTTTTGTTTTTGTCGAGCTTTTAGAAGAAGTGACTTTGTAAGCAGCGTCCAATTTTTTGCTTACAACTTTTTGTTCAGAAGTTGGACTTTTTGGAGCAGCGACTTTGGGAGTATCTGCTTTTGGAGTTATTGGTGAAGTCGATTCAGTTGTTTTTGGAACTTTGATTAGTTCTTCTGTCTTCTTTTTTAATTCACGTATTCCTTCCAGATCAAATAAATCTTGATCCTTTTTCCGCTCCCCCAAACCAAAAAACTTTAGATCTTCCTCTGACATCGGTTCCTCTGCCAAAGAATCAGATTCTTCTAAAGAAGTTTCTGGTGGACGCAACATACTTTTGCCGGCAATCATTCCCAAGTAGAATGTAGCAAACAGACTTAAGGCGCTCAGAGTGAACAACAGTAAAACAACTGAAACCGATAACTGAATTCGAAATACTTTTTTTCCTCGTGATTCTGGCATTTCAATTTTGAAATTTATTTGCTTTTATTGAAGTGGAAACGCTGTCCCAGCTTCCTTTTAGAGTGGGTTCTTCAATGTATTTTTTCAGATTTTTCAGAAACACTTTCCGTTTGATTTCCCGTGCGCCTAAACTCAATAGATGTGCAGTCGTCATTTGACAGTCAATCATCTTAATTCCGACTTGCTGAGAAAATTCAGCCAACGCAACCAAAGCCACTTTAGAAGAATCGTTCTTGGTGCTGAACATCGATTCACCGAAAAAACACTGGCCCAGGGAAATTCCGTAAAGTCCACCTTTCAATTTCCCATCCTGCCAACTTTCAACGGAATGGGCAAAGCCTTCTTGATGCAGTTCCGTATAAGCCTGCTGCATTTCCGGAATGATCCACGTTCCTTCGCCTTGTTGCGTTCTCACATCGGCACAGGCTTTAATAACTTGCTGAAATGCGGAATCGAAACGTATTTCAAATTTTTCCTTGCGTAGAACTTTGCGCAGGCTGCGTGAAATTTTCAACTCTTCCGGTATCAAAACCAGGCGTGGATCCGGACTCCACCACAATATCGGCTGCCCCACTTCATACCACGGAAAGATACCTTTACGGTATGCTACAAGTAATCGTTCTTTTGTTAAATCACCGCCAATCGCTAATAAACCGTCATCTTCCGCTTCTTCTATTGGCGGAAACAAAGGAATTTCAGGGATAAGCTGGTAAACCGGCATGGCAACAATGTGGAGATTATAGTTGACTTTCCTGAGCTTCAATCAGGCGTAAATGAAGCACATTGTACTCTCGGTTTCACACGCGTATTTCTCAAAAAACGCAATTCTCATGCCATATAAAAGAGGGTTCCGCAGGAAATAAAAAACGATGGAAAAACTGGAGAATTTCAAAAAAACTCAAATTAATTAGTGGCAGAAACTTTGTACATGGCATCTGCGGATTTTGTGGGCGAATCTTAGAGAGACTGAATAATTCTTGTCCGTCTCATTTGACAAAATTATGCGGTTTATTAAACTAAACTTGATGCTGCCTGCAACTTGATACGAAATTCTTTAATCTGAACGTGCATTCAGAAATGCATGTAAATTTGATAATTGCTGATTCAAATGCGGAAGTAAGGGCATTATTTTAGTTGATCTCTTTGGTTTGTAATTCTTTGGATATTTTCCGAGATTAATTTTATTTGAGAGAAGCTCTTTTGAAGACCCATAAATTTGCGGACCGATGCTTCCAGGTTTTTGCGGTTCATAATTATGACATGGAATGCAATTGGCATTATAAACGGCCTTACCTTTTTCAGGATCACTGCTTAAATTCAGAATCTCATTTTTTTTCTCTGCAACCACTTTCACCTCAGCTTCATCTGCATTGAAAATTTTCAGATCACAACTTGTGAGCAAAAATAATATAATGAGTACAAAACAAAAGCGGAGCATTACTTGAAATGGAATTGAGAGAACTGCTGGAATGAATTCAGTTTTCTTCTCCCCATATATTAAAATATTAGGGAGAAGTAACGCGGTGGGGGTGGCTTTTCCTTAATTATATCTAACCCTGAACTCTACTAGTCGATAACAAAATTAATAATATTTTTTCTGGATTTATCAGTACTTACTCGACAATTACGAGTTTTATCGTGTCATCCCGAACGTACGTGAGGGATCTTAATAAAATATCCACACTTTATCAGATCTCTCTCTTCGGTCGAGATGACATACCGCAGTCAATAATATCCGCATCTTTCGAGAATTATTGACTTACGCATGTACTTAGACCAATAAACCTATTGCTCCAAAGAGTACTACTGTCAGGACAAGACCGGAAGTAATTACGCCTTTTACAGAGGCCATTGGTCCGGGTTTACCGATTACTGCATTAATTTCTAGCACCCCGATA
>DTUH01000104.1 GCA_012964265.1 Candidatus Lambdaproteobacteria bacterium | reverse complement strand
CCAATATGCTGGACTAATTAATTGTTAACGTTAATACATAAATCAAAAGAAATCAAAATTATTTTAATTTCAGGCAGGAATTAATTACTTTTTTCTGCACTATCCTGTTTTTAACTCTACCAGGGTGGGACACGTCCCACCCACTTCTCAAGCATGACCAACTCAGGATCATGGTGGTTCAGCATCGGTGCAGGTTCTATCCGGTTATCCGCGTTATAAATGAAACGTGGTTCATCGTGATGATGAGTGGTTACGGTTTCGGTATTAACCGGTTCAGCCTTGGCTTCAATCTGTGCGGTTCCATAACAGGTGCAAATATAGGTTCTTTCTTAATCGAACTCGAGGTACGCTCCTGTTCCTTTAATGCCGATCAAGGCAGTGGGCGTTCTCAACAAACGATTCCCTTTTGCGAAAACTGAAAGAATTGCGCCGGAGAAAAGTTGTAATCCGGAGATTATGTTTTTTTCTATTGCTGGATTCAGGACAACCTTGCTGTTTTTGCGCAGCCAAAATGCATCCTGTCCGACCACAAAAACGGCTGACCCATCCGAACCGGTGCTCAGGGTGGAAGCATTGGAAACCAAAAGTGAATCTCCGGATGATAGTTGTTCGGCGCTGACAAGTTTTCCGTTTACGAGAACTTCGCCTGAACCTCTGATCAAGCCGTTTTTCGGTGAGGCCTTAACGCTGCCGCCCTAAAGAGGAATGAATGCCCCGACCGCACCCAAAGCAGAGAAAATTTTCAGCATTTCCCGTCTGTCGCAACAATTTATGTTTGACATTTTCCTCCTTGTTTAAATGCAGGATTATTCATTTCACCATGGATTTCTCACCTTTAAGAAAACCAGAAAAGCTGTTTATACGCTTTAAGCTTTTCCATGTCAAATTAATTTAGCACTCCGCACGTTTTTCGTTTCAGCTGGAAAAAATGGATTTTAAAAAGCCTTTGCTTTCCGGATCTCGGCTTCCATTTCGGAGTGCGATGCTACAGTTGCATCGCAGTTTGAGACCTCAGGAATTCCCACACGCCACCACGAATTGTAACCATCGCTCATTGTTCCAGGTAAAACTTTGATTTCTATCAAGGTCGAGATCTTCTCCTGTTTTGCGGCATGCAGGGCTTCCCGGAATTCATATACGTTTTCCGCATAAAAGGCTTTCACACCGAGAGCTTCCGCGTATTTTTTGAAATCCACAGGTGTAATGTCACCGGTAAGTCGCCCGCTTTCAGTTTCGCGGAACCGGAATTCATTTCCGAAACCGACGCTGCCGTGAGCCATCTGTAAGTTTTTGATGCACTGGAATCCGGAATTGTCCAGCAGAACGATGTTGATTTTGATGTGCTCTTTAAGGCTGGTGAGGATTTCCGAATGAAGCATCAAGTAGCTGCCGTCGCCGACAATGGCATAAACTTCGCCCTCATTCCAGGCCAATTTTGCACCGAGCGCGCCCGCCACTTCGTAACCCATACAGGAATATCCGTATTCCAAATGATAAGTTTTTGGCAACTCGCAACGCCACAAGCGGTGCAAATCTCCAGGCAAACTTCCGGCTGCACACAGAATCACATCTTCCGGAGCCACGAATTCATTCAACGTTCCGAGAATCTGAGTCTGCACATTTCCGAAATCATTCTTCAATGCGTAAAGCCGGTCCACCTCCGTGTTCCATTCTGACTTCAACTGCGAAATTTTGTTTGCATAGGCATCGCTCGTTTTGTAACCGATCTTTTTAAGTCCGGAACTGAGTGCTTCCAATCCGGATTTTGCATCGGCCTGCAGCGCGATCCCGTCCATTTTATTTCCGTCAAATGCGCTGACATTGAGATGCAGTATTTTAGCGTTAACGGCAAAACCATGTTTTGAAGATGTTGTAAAATCCTGCAAACGTGAACCGACCACCAAAATCAGATCAGCATCTTTTGCCAGTAAATTTGCTGCGGAAGTTCCGGTCACGCCCACTCCGCCCACGCTCATTTCGTCGTTCCAGCTCATCGCGCTTTTTCCCCGCCTGTGTTTCACAAACAGGTATCCGGAAATTATTTGCAAACTTCCGGAGCGTTTCCGTTGCCAGAGAATAATGCACTCCGCCGCCGGCAATTATCAATGGCCGTTGTGCGTTCCGGAACAAATCAACGGTGTTCCGGAGCGGACGCAAATGCAAAGGACGACGATCCAGATGCCAAATTCGCTTTTCAAAAAAAGAAGTCGGATAATCATAGGCCTCGGCCTGCGTATCCTGCGGCAAACACAAAGTGACCGCGCCGGTATCCGCCGGATCAGTCAAAACACGCATGGCATTCAATCCGGCGGTCATCAACTGTTCCGGACGTTCAAGACAATCCCAGTAACGGCTGACCGGTTTGAAAGCATGATTTGCGTTGACACCATAATCCCACGGTGTTTCGATTTGCTGCAAAACGGGATCTGGCTGACGCGACGCGAAAATATCTCCGGGTAAAAGCAAAACCGGAATCCGGTTTAACGTTGCGGCGGCAGCTCCGGTGATCATGTTGGTTGCACCGGGACCGATTGAACTGGTGCAGGCGTAAATTCCAAGCCTGTTTTTCTGCTTGGCAAAAGCAGTGGCGGCATGCACCAAACCTTGTTCGTTGTTACCCTGAATGTAGCGCAGACCAGTGCCGCCGTATTCCAGCGCCTCGCCGAGTCCGGTCACGTTTCCATGTCCGAAAATCCCCATCACTCCATGTACAAATTTGTGTTCGGTTCCATCGAGTTCAATAAACTGCTGATCCAAAAAACGCAGCAGCGCCTGAGCCATTGTGAGTCTAATTTTTTCCATCACACCTTTTACTTTTGTGTTTTCCGGACGATCCATTCGTGTTGCGGATCATTATGAAATTTCCAAATCCGTTTTGGCCCCGCCATCACATTCAGGTAATACAGGTCGTATCCATGCGGCGCCCCGACAGGATGATATCCCCTCGGCACCATCACTACATCATGATTTTGAACCGCCATGGTTTCGTCCAGACTTCCATCATCTGTATAAACACGCTGAAAAGCAAATCCCTGCGGGGGATTG
>DTUH01000103.1 GCA_012964265.1 Candidatus Lambdaproteobacteria bacterium | reverse complement strand
AGAGAATGAATATCAAGATTGCGGCGATATGCGTCCATGAAAGTAGGATCCTTGGAGTAATGTGCCACAACTCGTAATTCAATCTGGCTGTAATCCGCGGAGACAAGAATTTTTTCTTTTCCGGAAGAAATGAAGGCACGGCGGATACGACGCCCCTCGCTGGAGCGAACCGGAATGTTCTGCAGGTTTGGATTTTCCGAAGAAAGACGTCCAGTCGCGGTTCCGGTCTGCCGAAAAGTTGAGTGGATACAGCCGCTTGCTTCATGAACAAAGGTCGGCAGCTGATCGACGTATGTGTTTTTAAGTTTGTTCAGTGTACGGTAATCCAAAATAGTGCGCGGCAATTCGTCTTCAGCAATTTTTTCCAATGTTTCCTCGTCCGTTGACATGCCGTTTCCAAGCTTTATTTTTTTGGGTTTGACCTTGTAATGCTCATGCAAACGCAATTTTTCATACAGAATATTTTGCAGCTCAATTACAGAATTTGGATTAAATTCTTCCCCCGCTAATTCCATAATTTTTTCTCGTAATTCATTTAAACGACCTTCAAATTCAAGCGCGATTTTTGCCATCACGTCAACATCAAGACGCACACCTGCCAGTTCCAGTTTTGCCAAAGTTCCGGCTAACGGAATTTCGATATTCCGGAAAGCCCCATCCATTCCGGTTTGCTTCAATTGTGCGGAAAGATGCCGGTGCAGACGTAAAATGATCGAAGCATTTTCACAATGCAGAATGTACTCGTCTTTGTTGTTCGCTTCATCAAACATGGAAAGCTGACTTTCTTTCGTAGCATTTTCATCAGAGTCTATGGTCTTTCGGCGTAAATTCAGTTTACGCCCCAGCAAATAATCCAAATCATAGCGTCTTGCCAAAGGATCTGCCAGGTGGGCGGCAAGCATAACATCTGATCCAATTTCTTTTAACTCGACACCAAGATTTGAAAATAATTGTACGGCTTTTTTCAAACCGTGAAAGATCTTTGGATTTGCCGTTGACTCAAGTAATTTTTTTATTTCAGTCAACTTTTCATCTATCTGAGATGCTGATTGACTCAAATCAAGATAAACACTAAGTTCCGGTTTCGCACATAGCGCAAGGCCAAGAAGCCGCAAATCCAACTGATGTTCGCCCTTGATATTCAGGGCAAGAGCCAAATCGTCTCCTGCAGATAACTTCCGCAAAAACGCATGCAACTGCTCCAAAGTTTCAATTTTTTCACATTCAATTTCCAGTATATTGCGTTCGTTTTCCACATTTTGTGAAAACTGTGATTCCTCTTCTTTAACCTCTGATACCTCTACTTTTTGTGGAAAAACTTTTACTGAATTTCCGGAAATAGTTTCTCTTTTTTTATGCAGACGATTGATTAGAGTATTGAATTCCAGTTCTTCCAGCAATGCGAACAATTTCGGATTATTGTATAAATCCGTTTCTCCCAGATGAACAGCTTCAAGCTGGACGGGTAGCGGCACATGACAATTTATCGTTGCAAGTTCCCTGGACAAGAGCGCGTTTTCATACCCTGTTTCCAATTTTTCTTTCAGACTTTTTCCACTAATATTTTCAAGATTTTCATAAACTGCTTCGATGTTGCCATATTCTCCTATCAACTTCATTGCGGTTTTTTCGCCAACTCCACGAACGCCCGGAATGTTATCAGAAGCATCGCCCATAAGTCCCAGCATTTCAATCACTTGTTCCGGAGCGCAGCCGAATTTTTCACGTACTTCCGGAATTCCTATCCGCTCGTTTCGATGATTAAGCATCACGATTGTTTCTGTAATCAGCTGCATAAAATCTTTATCTCCGGTGACCATCACGCCTTCTATTTCTGCCTCCTTGCAAAGCCTCATCAGTGTCCCGACAATATCGTCCGCCTCATACCCCGGTAATATCAAATAAGGCAAATTAAGTGCTTCCACCAACCGTGGCAAATAAGGAAGCTGCTCAACCAGATCTTCCGGCATTTTTTCACGTGTGGCTTTGTAGTCCGGAAATCGTTTGTGACGAAAAGTAGGCTCCGATGAATCAGAAGCAACTGCTAAATAATCCGGCTTATCTTCTTCAATAATCTTGATCAGCTGCATTAAAAAAGTCCTAATTCCGCTGGTATTCAAGCCTTTTGAATTGATAAGTGGAGTCCGGATCATGGCAAAATAACCGCGGTAAAGCACCGCCATTGAATCAACTGCGAATAGTCTGGGCATAAATAATTTAAAATTTAAGTTACAATAATGAAGTCACAAAAACATGTTCCTGGATGCTGTGCGCAAATCAAGGGAAATTTTGCACAAAGGGTGCATCAATCTCAGCGATTATTTTTTGGAACAATAATTCATATTTTGCAACAGCCGTTATTTGGCATAATGTCACGTTTAAGCTACCACATTCGTTATCTGTTTGTCTCGGTAATATTGCTGTGCCTGGGAGTAGTTTTAACACAACAGGCTCAGAGCGGCGAACTGCGCCGACCTGTACAGGGTATTCGTAATTTAGGCATGGGGAATACGGGGATTGCCCTGAGTTTTGACGAAAATGCACTCTTTTACAACCCGGCAGGACTAGCCAGTGTTGACTCTATTTTGGTCGGTTTTCCAATTTTAATCGAAGTTTCAGATGATTCAGTCAACATTGTTAATGACATTTCAAAATTGAGCGGTGATTCAAAAACCGCCGATATTGTTGCATTGCTGATGGGTAAGCGTGTGCATTTTCGAAGTTTAATTGATTTAAACCTGATAATGCCTTTTGGAGAACTGATGACTTTTGGTGTGGCCGGCGGGTATGAAACACAGTTTGATTTGGGAGTCAGAAATCCGGTTTCAATTGAAATTGATTTTGGCTTTCGACTGGACAGAATTCAAAACATGGGATTTGCAATGCCGGTTGCGCGTGGACGCTGGCTGGTCGGAGCTGGAGTCGAGACTATTGAGCGCTGTGATATTCCGTTGACAACTGCTACGATTGGCACCATATTGACAAATACTAAACTTAGCGGTTCCTTTGGCAGTTGTGAATTAACAAATCTTAAGCATGCCCAAACTTTCAATTTCGGTTTTC
>DTUH01000102.1 GCA_012964265.1 Candidatus Lambdaproteobacteria bacterium | reverse complement strand
GGATGGAGAACAACTGGATTTGGAACATCACCAGCGCCTGATTACAACTCACCTGGGAACCCTGGTAAAAATGAAACATGTGGTTGGAGTGGCTGGAGGAACAGAAAAAATTGAAGCACTAAAAGCTGCTTTAAAAGGTGGATTTATCCATTCCCTGATTACCGATGAAGTGACTGCAAGGACTTTAATATCTTCACTTTAAGATCTCTTTGAATCATGAAATACAACAAAACATGAACCTGAGAGAAAGTAATATTGATAAGTTAAAGAATACATTTTTTGACGTTATAATCATCGGAGCAGGCATCAATGGTGCGGTCGCGGCAACTGCCCTTGCGGCAAGAGGCGCCAAAGTGGCATTAGTGGACAAGGGTGATTTTGCCGGATTTACCAGTCAAAATTCCTCTAATCTCGTTTGGGGTGGTATCAAATACATGGAAACCTACGAGTTTCCTTTGGTGCGGCAACTCTGCATGTCACGCAACCACCTTCTACGTTCTTATCCTTCTGCTATCAAGGAAATCCGATTTTTTACCAATCTTGAAAAAGGCTTCCGTTTTTCGCCCTTTCTGCTCTATTGCGGAGCTTTGCTGTATTGGACAATCGGTAATTTTTTCACACGATCCCCCCGTTTTTTGAATCCGCATCAAATCAATGCTGATGAGCCCGTGATCAACACCGAACACAGCATCGGCGGCTTTGAATATTCTGACGCGTTTCTCTACGACAATGATGCACGTTTTGTTTTCAATTTTATTCGCTCCGCCATCAACTATAACTGTACCGCAGTAAATTACATGGAATCTTTGGGCAGTATCCGGAATGCGCAAAGCGAGCCTTACGGCGAGTGGAAAACCAAACTACGGAATACCAGGAACGGGGAAACAATTGAAATCCGGAGCGCTGTCATTATAAATGCATGCGGACCTTATGTTGATCAACAAAATGAGATTTCTGAACAGACTACAGCACACCGTCATGTCTATTCAAAAGGAATTCATTTGATAGTACCGCAAATTACGGAAAATGAAAGGGTTCTGACTTTTTTTGCGGATGACGGGCGTTTATTTTTTGCCATTCCGATGGGAGGCCGCACGATGGTGGGAACAACCGATACCCGTGTTTCTTCTCCGGAAACTGAGGTCACTCCGGAAGATCGACAGTTTGTTCTGGACAACATCAACAAAAGACTGAATCTCACCAAACCGCTGACTGAAGCAGATATTATTTCGGAACGCTGCGGGGTACGCCCTCTTGTGATCAAATCGGGTGATAAAAATAACAAAAATGAAGAAGCGAGCCTTTCATGGATGAAGTTGTCTCGAAAACATGCAGTTGATGTTGATCGTGAGAAAAAACACATCAGCATTTTTGGAGGAAAACTTACCGATTGCCTCAATGTTGGGGAAGAAATTTGCGAGGCTGTTCAAAAATTAGGAACTCATCTTCCGGATCCAAAACAAAAATGGTACGGAGAACCCCATGATGCAATCAAAGATGAATATCTACATCAAGTTGAATTAATGAGACTGGATGAATTGACCTCTGCGGGAGCATCAGAGGTTTTGTCCACACGTCTTTGGAGACGCTACGGTGCACAAGCCATCGGACTCCTGGAAAACATTCGCGAAAATCCGGAAATGGCAGAACCGTTGATAGAAGGAACTGATTACATCCGCTGCGAATTGACCCAGGCCGCAAGGCGCGAAATGATAGTGACACTGGAAGATTTTTTGCGCCGCCGTTCAAAACTTGCGTTGGTCGCTAGACACGAAGACCTTAAACAATCTCAGGGAATAAAAGACGCATGCACGATTCTATTCGGAGAAGACGCACCGGAACGCTGGAAAGAATATTTTGGAGAGTAGCAGTTAAGCAGGAAAAATTTTCTTCTTCACGATTCTTGCATTACCATTCACGCATTTATCACAGCGGTCAGTTTATGGTCATCCAGATAGTTTTTTAGGGAGAATGTAAGATATTCTGTAGTGATTCGTCAAACTATGCAAGACCGTTGTATTTCGCGTTCACTTCTCAAGCAATCAAGGAGATGTACATGAAAAGCAAAGCCAATTTGGAGGTAACCTGCGTCAGCCATGAGGATGTTAAGTCGGCAATGGAACGGTTCTTTGATCACGGTGGTAAAATCACCAAAATCGAAAACCCTTGCCAGGAAATATTGCTCAAACAGGATATGGGCGAAGAGGAAATGAATTATATCGATCCACACGCCGCAAATCCGGCCAGAAACGGTTTAGGTGAAGTGGGTAATATTCTCCAGCAAGAGGTTCAAACAATTCACAAAGAAACTTGAATCTTAAGGAGGCTGATGAAGGTCAGCATTTTGTCCATAATATTGGCGGGGATTCTGCTCCTCTCCGTCAATTCTGGACAGGCAGAATCAGCCCAGCGCAACGGATTTTCAATCGAAGATCCTTTGGTACCACTGGAAGATATCTTGAGCGGCGGCCCGCCGCGTGACGGGATTCCTTCCATTGATTCCCCCAAGTTCGTTTCCGCCGCAGAGGTAGATTGGCTGTTTTCAAACAGCCGTGTTTTGGGTTTGGAAATCAACGGTGTTGTTCGGGCTTATCCCCTCGCCATTCTCAATTGGCATGAAATCGTTAATGACACTGTCGGCGGAGTTCAACTTGCGATTACCTATTGCCACCTCTGTGGTACCGGAATGGCATTTCGTCGGGATTTCAAAGGCACGGTTACAACGCTTGGTGTTTCCGGATTGCTTTATAACAGCGACCTCCTGCTCTATGACCGGCAGAGCGAATCACTTTGGTCACAAGTCATGGGGCAAGCAGTCAGTGGTCCACGTAAAGGTGAAAAGTTGATTCCAGTGCCCATTGAGCACACCACCTGGGAAGACTGGAAAAAGCAGCATCCGCAGACAAAAGTTCTCTCCCGCGAAACCGGTTACAGTCGCAATTATGCCCGTTCGCCTTATGGAGACTATGATGAAAATGGCGACATTTATTTCTCCCTGTCATTCCGCAGCAGTCAGTATCATCCCAAAGAGAGAGTAATAGGCATAGAGGTAAATGGCAATTTTAAAGCCTATCCATTTGCGGAATTGTCCCAGATAAAATCTCCTCTTGAAGACACGTTTGCTGGACAAAAATTGACCATTGAATTTAATCTGGAAACCCGTAATGGAATCATCCGCGGTCCCGATGGAGAAGTGTTGCCGAGTGTAAACGCTTTCTGGTTCACATGGTATGCTTTTCATCCTGAAACAGAAATTTTTCCTGAAAATAATTAGGGATTGCACCGTCCGGATATGTCCCGTAAAATAGCTTTGTATTTCTCCGGAATATCTCTCTTTAAAAGGTAATCATGTCTTCACTAGCTTTGAAAACAGTTAAACATGCAGTTTTTGATGCCTACGGCACCCTCTTTGATGTACACTCTGCAATGTCACGCTATCAAGCACGTCTGGGTGAAAAAGCACAGGCGGTCTCAGATCTGTGGCGTACCAAACAATTGCAGTATACCTGGCTCCGTAACTTAATGCAGCGTTACGTTGATTTCTGGCAGATTACTCAGGACGCACTGGATTATGCTCTTGATTCTTACGGCATTGATGATCAAAACCTTCGCCGGGATATTCTGAATGCATACCACGAACTGGACTGTTATCAGGAAGTACCGGAAACTCTGCGGAATCTCAAGGAGCATGGACTGGGAACAGCCATCCTTTCCAATGGGACCTTGCAAATGCTCGAAGCCGGTATCCGTAACAGCCGATTGGAAAAGCTTTTGGATGCAGTATTTTCGGTGGATACCATCAGGATTTTCAAGCCGGATCCCCAGGTTTATCAATTGGCTGTAGATCAACTTGGTTGTAGTCCCCATGAAATATTATTCTTTTCCTCCAATGCCTGGGATGTCTCCGGAGCCGCCACTTTTGGTTATCAGGCAGTCTGGGTCAATCGTTTTGGACAAGCACCGGAACGTCTTCCGGGAACACCTGTACTTGAAATCAAAACTCTCGATGCTGTCTTACAATATTTGCCTTCAGACTGACGTCTGATAAATTGCTTATTTTCCAACTTTCCTATAATTACTTTAGAATTTAAAAAAATTATTGACTAATTAACCAAATTAAGTTATTTTAGTATTTGCTTAAATACTATTAAAGTATAAATATGAAAAGCAAAACCACATTCTATGGAAGTATCGGCACAGTGCTGACTGCACTGTGTTGTTTCACTCCAATCCTGGTAATTGGCTTGACGGGTCTTGGAACAGTGGCCATTATCAGTTATCTCGACTATGTTTTGTTCCCCTTGCTTGCATTTTTTCTAGTACTCACCGGTTATGGTATTTACAGGAATCAAAAGGATAAACAGATTTGTGAAAAAGCTGAACCACCAAAAGCAGAGCTCTAAAAATGCGTTGTGTAGGACCTACTTTATCTGAAAAAGAACTGCAAAATTTACAGGATCAATATTCATTTCATCCAGAATTGGAAGAAAGGGCGGAGTTTTATAATTTAATTTCCAATCCAATTCGCCTGAAAATCATTCACCTTTTAAGAGAAAAGGAAGCAGTTTGTGTATGTGATTTTAAAGATATTTTCGGTGTGACTGCTGCGGCTATCTCTCAGCACCTGGCAAAATTGAAGGCTTACCGCATTGCAAAATCATCAAAGCAGGGGCAGACGGTGTTTTATTCACTGACAGATCATCCTTTTCTGTCACTGATTCCTTTACAGGAGTTACCACAGAAATAAAGAGGAACATCATGCAAATTGTTGATTTGAAACCAGGTATATTAGGCGTCGGAACCTCACTTGGCGCCTCAATATGCTGCGTACTGCCTATGACGATAGTTTTGCTTGGATTGGGCAGTGGAGGATTTATGATGGTTACGATGCAATACCGCATCATTCTGTATCCGTCGGGACTGCTTGGACTGGCGATGTCATATTGGCTTTACTTCCGCCGCAAGCAAGTTTGTGAAGCGCAAGTATGTCAAATGCAGGGTAAACGCTGGAATATTGCAGCACTTGTATTTTCAACTGTCCTGATGAGTTTAGTAACTTATGTGGACTTTTTTCTTGTTTCACTGTGAATGAACTCTTGAGTCATGAATTATCTCAAGAATTTTTATAATTGACTGCGGCATGTCATCTCGACCGAAGGGAGAGATCTGATTAAGTACTGATATCGTACAGGATCCCTCACATACGTTCCGGATGACACGTTAAAACTCTTGACTGTATAGTAAAGGAGGTTTATGCGAAAATTTGTTTTGCTTTTGGGAACGGCTTTGCTGTTGCTGACGACTCCAGTTTTGTCACAAGAGGAATCTCGACCACTTGAACAGGTGACTTTGAGTTTGAGCGGACTTACCTGAGGCGGTTGAGTGGCGATTGTCAAATCGTCCCTTTCAGGTCTGGAAGGCGTAACCGCATCTAAAATAAGTTTGACGGAAGGATTAGTCTGGTACAATCCAATACAGATTAATCCGGAACAGATTGTAGCGGCAATCAGAGGCACCGGATACAGTGCTGAAATACTTGAGGTACAGTCGGTTGAACGAAACTCTATCCCCCAGAATTGTTTGATTTTTGGCTGGTTTTGTTGAATATTTTTTCTTTGCATGAAAGAAGTTCATACCGTTTGGGGTAGCATTTAAAATCAAACTTACTACTTCCACTTAAGTATTTCACTACCTTAATTTCCCACAATTTCTTGTTGATACTGCCAAAGAGAAATAAATTTGTCATTACACTGCAAGAATTACACATACCTCCCGACATAGTTTCCGAGCACGATCTCATTGTGGGATGGATGCTTGTTGATGTAATCTGAATTGGGAGTGATTATGCTTAAAAAATTGTTTACCCTTGGCACCGTTGTGGTCCTTGGCAGCTTTCCGCTTTATGCAGGAAAATTTGGGAATCCGGATGATGTTGAATTCGCCCGTACCGTTTGGCAGGCCATGACAAAAGCCTCTCTGGTGGGAGAGGGTGCCTTTGTTTCCCAACCGTATAAAGGGTTCCCTCTACATGGAATTGTACTGGACACCGTCGAGGGTGAATTTTCAGTGGCAAATCAGGAAGGTATCCTGATCATCAAACGTAATTACGGTGGTGAAAAAGAAACGAAGCAGGTGATGGAAAATCCTGCAAAATACCTGAAAGCAGTGACCATCATGTTCAGGAAGCAACCTGGCTATGACCCTGGAAATGGGGACTGGTTTTATGTGAAATACAGTCCGCATGGTAAGGTCTTGAAAAACCCTAAGGGTGTTTCATTGGCCGGAAGGGCAGGCGCTCCCGGAGTTGGCGGCTGCATCGGCTGCCACATTGGTGCTCCCGGCAAAGGCTTTGTCTTCCGCCATGACCGCTATCCCAAGCAGTAATGCCTCCAGATAACCTGGATCAACATCACGAATCCCCGCCTGGTGGTGTTGATAATCTAGTGATCAGGCATCTAATCCCAGAGGGTAAGCCTGGAATCCTGATTGCTTCTCCTGCAAAGTCTGCTCAAAGTATAGCAAAATCACGCAAGTCTTGAAAATGTTCAGATAGTTCTGCTACCGAGGAGTTAGTAATTTTTTCTTTGATGTTTATTTAAGAAAATGCTTAAATACTTAATAGGATTAGATGTACTGTCCGTAACCGACATCATGTACTACAGGTAAACCAAAAAATATTGACTCAATTTAGGAGCTAAAAATGAGTTTGTTTGTCAAGAAAGTTTCTATCCTGTTTTTCCTGATCTTCTCCCAAAATGATTATTAAAATGCTATGGAGCAGTTCCATATTCTCATTACCAAAAAAAGACATTGAGAGAAGTGTGTCATACTAGAATTATTTGATTAATCACTTTTATGTAGAGAATTTTATGAAAACATTATCATTCAAAACAATATCCCTTGCTTTTCTACTGAGTTTGTTGATTTCTCCATGGAGTGGAAACTTCACACTGCAAGCGACGGAAACGCAGGATCAGCAAGTAATCGTTAATATTGACGGCTTGTCCTGCCCCTTTTGTGCCTATGGAGTGGAAAAGAAATTGAAAATCCTGGCAGGCTTGAAGGACATTGAAATTAAGATGAATGAAGGACAAGTACTGTTGACCTTTGAGGCAGGAGTGACGATTGATGTGGAGGCGATCAAAGAAGCCGTCGAAGACAGCGGTTTTACTGCTAGAGAAATAATTCTCCCCAAATCTCAAACTTAACAGACAAAGAAAGCAATGAGTTACAAGTTTAAGAAATGGAAAGGAAGGTTGATACTTTCCATGAGTTTGTATTTGCTCGGATATGCAAATTTCGCTGTGGCGCACGAACCGATATTTGGTACCGGACCCCATACGATATACAAGGATGGTGTTGGATTAGAATTGAAATATGAACGCGAGCAAAGTCAACACGGTTACGAACAGGCGCTGCATCTGCATGCGACTTACGGTTTAACCGCCGACTGGGCGGTTGCTGTGGAAGTTCCGCAAGTAAAGAAAATAGAAGAAAATCAGAATGCTTCCGGAACCGGCGATGTGATGTTGCAAACCAAATGGCGCTTTTACCGCAGGGATTACGCGGAAGGACGGCAGGATCAGGTGGCTTTGCTGGCCGCAGTCAAATTTCCCACCGGCGACACGGATAGCGAACCGTCTTTGGGAAGCGGTTCGACTGACACAATCATCGGCTTCACGGTGGGTCGGGAATCCCGCACGCTCTATTATTTTGCAGATTTGCGCTATCGCATAAATGGAGAGAACGATAAAAAAGCGAGCCTTACTTTGAAAAAAGGGAATGCCTGGCTTTATGGTGCTTCCTTTGGATTTCGGCCCTGGCTGAGTGAATATTGGGAACCGGACATGGTTTTTCTCATGGAACTCTTCGGCAAACAGCAGGCTAAAGCAACTTTGAAAAATAAAGCACTTGAAAATACCGGAGGACACACCACCTTTGTGGGACCGTCTTTTCTCTGGTCATACAAAAACTGGATGGTCACCGGCGGAGTCTCTGTTCCGGTTATGCAAAATCTGAATGGCGAACAGGAAAAACAGCAATATCAATTCGCGCTGGGAATTGAACTACACTTGTAATGCATAATTGTTAATTCACCTTGACAGTCTCGTAAGAAGTCTGAAATTCACTATTTGTCATTTCGACCGCAGGGAGAAATCTTAATGATATTAGTGAGGTTGCTTATACAAGATTTCTCGCTTCGCTCGAAATGACACGGTTATAGGACTTTGTACTATTGCTTCAACCTAAATTCAAAAAATAAAAATGCATGCTCAACCTGAAACACGCCTGATAATTCGATGTTCTGCTTCAGTGATGTTTTCTGTTTTGCTGATATTTTTTCTTTTTCAAAGTGTCCACGCAGAAGAATTAAAAGCGAATCTTACACCGCCGCACTTTCTCATTCAATGGGGAACACAGGGAAGCGCTTTGGGAGAATTTGAGCGTCCGATCGGAATTACGGTTGATGGCGATGATTTTGTTTATGTGAGCGATACCGGAAATCAGCGCATCCAGAAATTCACAGCACAGGGTAAATTTGTGTTAAGTTGGGGAAAAGCCGGAAAGGAAGCAGGAATGCTGGACCGACCCATGCATTTGACGGCAGCTCATGATGGTAAAATATATGTTGCCGAATACGCCAACGACCGGATTCAAGTCTTTGACCATGAGGGAAACTCATTGGCGTTTATCGGTGCTTCCGGAACAGGAAAAGGCGAATTCGATGCTCCCGGAGGTGTGGCAGTGGATCGACAAGGACGCATTTTTGTCGCCGATTTTTACAATCATCGTGTTCAACCTTTTGCTGAAAATTATTCCGCCTTAGCTCAAATCGGGAAGAAAGGTCGAATTTTTGGAGGAAACTTTGATTATCCGGCTGATGTCGCAATTGGTCCGGATGACTCTCTTTATGTTGCGGATTCATACAATAATCGAATCCAGAAGTTTTCTCCAGAGGGTAAATTTGTGACAAAATGGGGCGGATTTCTAGGAACCGGAATCAAGGGGAACTCTTCCGGCTCATTTGATGTGGCCACTGCAATTGAAGTGGATGTGCAAGGTCGGGTTTATGTTGCAGATTTTTACAATCACCGCATTCAGGTTTTTACAGGCGATGGGGATTTCCTCGTCGAGTTTGGAGTTCAAGGCAGTGCCCCCGGAGAATTCGAACGTCCGACCGATATGACTGTCGATTCACAAGGCAACATCTATGTTGTAGATTTTGGCAATAACCGGATACAGAAATTTGCACCTCTCACATCACAAACTAAACATGACTGAAAACTCATTACCTGGACCAGGCGGAATTAAAAACCTCACTTCAATTCTCACCTGCCCGCTTTGTGGACGTACCTCAGAGGAAATTGTTCCTCCGGATATGTGACTCCGTATGCACCGTTGCAAGTTCTGCAGCAAAGATTTTACAGCAAAACCCGGCAACTGCTGTGTATTCTGTTCCTACGGTTCAGTAAAATGTACTGGAGAAGCAAATCTGTATGTGGGATAACTCCGCAATTAAATGTGAGTATAAAAAGAATTCTCATATTTTAGTAATCCTCCTCTTTAAGCTTTTCTGATTTGTTTGCTTGCAGCTCATTTGAAATTGGCGGAAGTGAAAGCAGATATTCGGCCAGTGCATCCAAATCTTCGTCCAGCAAATACTGGTAGCCAAATTCAATAACTTCTCCCATCAAACCCTGCACATCGTCGCCGTCAGGTTTCATTCCGGTTTGTAAAAAATAGCTGATATCAACCTTGCTCCAGCTGCCGATTCCAGATTTTTTATCCGGTGTGATATTTGACGCAAGTTCACCTTCTGGACCGTCTTTTGATCCGGCAAAGTGCATATCCGACTTGAGCGTACCCAGCAGGTTTCGCGGAGTATGACATTCCCCACAATGGGCCAGAGCTTGCGTAAGATACGCTCCGCGATTCCAGCTTTCTGTTAGTTCCGGATTTGATTTGAAGGGCTGTGGTGACCAGACAAAGTTTTTCCAGAACATCAAGGCTGCTTGCCTGCCAAAGGGCAGAATCAGGTCATGAGTCAGATTTTTTTGATGAACAGGAGGGATTGAAAAAAGGTAGGTTTTGAGGGCCAGCAAATCCTCGCGCCTGATCCGCTGGAAAGAAGTGTAAGGAAATACCGGAAAGTAGTGATTTCCCTCCGGACTCAAGCCCTGCGTCATGGCCCGGATGAAATCTTCATCACTCCAGTTTCCGATGCCTGTTTCAGGATCGGGAGTGATGTTGGTGCCGTAAAAGGTGCCGAAAGGCGTTTTAATCGGTCTGCCCCCGGCAAGAAAAGCTCCGTTGCTTTTTGTGTCCGTGTGGCAGCCGCATCCTCCGGAGGCCTGGAAAAGATATTTGCCGGCCTGAATGTCCGCTGCTAAATTAACAGGACTTTCCTCAGCTGCTTCAAGAGGGCTGCAGAGAATAAACAATATCAAAAATACTAAACCGGACAATCGGCGGATGTTCACGCCGTATTTCCCGGGAAATATTTGCGTCCACCACCACAAGTTACTCCCTGCTTTTTTTGTACTTTTCAATCGAATCTTTGAGATCGTCATATTCGTCGCAGCCGAATAAACAGACATCATCAAGAACTTCCAAATGCTCCTCGGCTTTTTTGAGGTTATTGGTTCGCAAATAGAGTTCACCGATGTATTCATTCGCCCCTTGATGACGCGGATTCAGTTTCAATGCCTTCTGGTAATAGATAAATGCCTCATCCAGCAGATCAAGTTTTCGGTGACTGTACCCTAACATATTGTAAACATCCGGATTATTTGGGGAGCTTTTGGCAGCACGTTTTAAATGTTTTACGGCGAGCTTATAATTTCCATTTTTAGCAGCATTTAAACCATTTTGAAAATCAACATTTACAGGCTTGGAATCGTCACTGCTATCGTAACCTGAAGAGTCCGGATTGCCAAATGTTACTCCTGTGCTCAAGTGGAATGCAAGTAAAATGGAAAGAAAAAAGAGAAAAGTTTTCATGTGGTCCCCTTTATCGTTTTTAAAGCAGAGATGACTTCTCAGCAATTCGGCATTTGCATAAATTACGCAGCAAAATCACTGCTGAATAAATACAAAGAAGGAAAGTGAAACCGCTCAAGCAGTGGAAATGTTCTAGTCTTTTTTGCGGAAATTTTTGTGGCAGCTACCGCATGTTTTACCTGTTGCGCGGAATTGTTTTGCAAAAGCTTTCATGTCCCCGCTTTCTGCGACTTTGGCCAGTTCGGCACTTTCACGCACAAAAGCTTTTGCTGCGGATTCAAATTTAGACCAGTTTTCCCAGATTGCCGGTTTTGCTTTGGTGTCTCCAAACCCTGAACCTTTTGGAAACATTTCCAGCGTCATTTTGCTATTTTGCTGTATCGAACGCGCATGGTCGAGAACGTGGGCTTCCAGAGGCAAGCGGTTTTTCAAAATATCCATAATCGCTCCCATGTGGCCTCCGTTTGTTTTCATGACGTTTTGGCGGTACTTGATGATGCCCTCTGACTCAGCCAAAGTTAAATTTACAAAAAAACCAACCGATAGCAATACTGTTACTGCTGCAACTATTTTCATTCGTTTCATAGATCAATCCTCCAGAAAATTTTAAGTAATTTTAACAAGCTGAATATTAAACGTACTGTATCATAGTTAAGTAATTATAACAACAAAAAATGTTTAGACTGTTAGATTTAGCTAAAGGCTGAAAAAATTATTTGCAAAAATTCTATTTGTCTAACAGCATATTTTCATCCACAAATAAACGGTCCCTGCGCACGACATGTGCCAATGAATCAGCAGCAACTGCCTTGCCGAGTTCGGATTTATAAGCTTCAGTAAAATCTGCTTCTGAGTCAAACCAGAGTTCAGCCACGCCATCATACATTGCCTCTTCGCTTTCGACCGGATTGAAACACAATTTTCGCAAGCCCGGTAGCTGAATGGCGAGTTGGGCATGTTCACCGAGCCACCAGTTGCGGAATTCACGCTGCGAATATTCTTCTTTGCGCTTGAGTAAAATCATTGCTTTAAACATTTTGTTTCGCCCTTGTTATTGGTTTCTAGCCTATTCGAGCAAATGGTCGTCCGCTGTCAGCAAGCGTTACTGCCACCACTATTTCATCCTCACGGGGCGCGTCCGGAAGGCTGATTTCGGCTGCATCCATGTGATCAAAACTCCAAATACTGTCTTTGTTGGTCAAAGGCATTACCAGCACGGATCCGGGGCCGCCCATTTTTTTTGTGGAAGGTATTATGTCATCACCTTTTTCAACAGCAGCACGAACCGGTTTTCCAAAACGGGGATGTAAAATAGCAGCTGCATGTTCGATTTCACCATCTAATCCAACTATAGCTCCTTTTCCATAACTGACTATTGCCGACGGCTCAACCCCCAGTGCCGCGACACCTTTTTGTGCCAGAATACCACCGATTTCCGCGCCTAAATCGTAAAGCGGTTCAAGATCCTCAATGAATTTTCCCGCATACGGATTTTTGATTACTGCTGCCACTGCCACTTTTCGTGCAGGAGGATCAATTTTGCGGCCAATTTGCTGATGAATTTCTTCCAGCTGAATGACAATTTTGTGAATCTGCGGTTTCATTAATTTCCATTTTGCAGGTATTGTGAGAAATGATTTGAAAGAGTTTAATTCAATATGTAATTTAGTGTAATATATTCTTATTTTCAAGTGCTTTTGCACTAAGACCAAAGTTTGTTTTTACATTTGCATGAGCTTGCATGATGGGCTAGAGTGATTGCAGGTAAAAATAAACAAAAATTTAACACACGATTGATCCGGTCATTCAAATTAATAAATGCAAATTGACCCAAAAAATTACCCCATCGCTGTGCTTGGTACAGGAACGATGGGCGAAGGAATTGCTCAAACTGCGGCAACAGCCGGTCATCCTGTGATGCTTTACGATGTTTCACAGGAACAAACACGAGCAGCGCTTGAGAACATTGCAAAACGTCTCGATCGTTCTACTAAAAAAAGAAAAATTACTGCGGAGAAAAAAGATCAAATCCAGGCAAATTTAAGTCCGAAACAATCTCTAAAAGAACTTGCTCCGGCTAAACTGGTGATTGAAGCGATCATTGAGGATTTGGAAATTAAGCAAAATGTTTTTTGCCAACTTGAATCACTGCTGGGAGCAGATGCAATACTAGCCACAAATACATCATCGATTGATTTGAATAAAATGGGCAGCACACTGAAACGTCCGGAACGTTTGGTTGGAATGCACTTCTTTAATCCGGCTCCAATTATGGCGCTCGTGGAAATTGTGCGCTCCCTGGAAACGGATTCAGAAGTTTCTGACACAGTTTTCACGTTGGCGGAAAAATGGGGTAAAAGTCCGGTACATGTGCGTTCCAGTCCGGGATTTATTGTCAATCGCGCGGCCCGCCCGTTTTACAGCGAAGCACTGGCGATTCTCAAAGAGGGTGGAGCCGATGCCGCCACCTGTGATGCGATAATGCGGGACTGCGGCGGTTTCAGGATGGGGCCATTTGAACTGATGGATTTGATTGGCCTGGATGTGAATTATGCGGTGACGTGTCAAATCTGGGAAAGTTATCAGCGGCATCCACGTTTTGCACCTTCTGTACTGCAAAAGGAGCTGGTGGATTCAGGACGTTTAGGAAGAAAGTCCGGAAAAGGATTTTTTGAATATGGAGAGGCTGTGGAAATGCAGGCTCCAAAAAATGCGCCGGAATCTCCTGCTCCAGCTTCGCTCATTCTGGAAGGTCCGGAGCATCTACCACAATCTTTGCAAAATCTGCTTGAGAGCGGTTCTGTGCCTACAAAAAGAACTTCCGGAAATGGAATTATTCGCTTGCCTGCCGGTGCGTTTGTTGTTCTCTCAAATGGAATAAACTCGACAGAACGTTCCGCAGAAATTGGACAACCCGTGATTTCGCTGGATTTATGTTTGGATTTTGAACGGTCCTCACGGTTTGTGCTGGCACCGGCCTCAGCTTGTCCGGATAACGTTTTGCGGGAAGCAGTCGGTTTGTTTCAGTCTTTGGGAAAACAGGTTTCTGTGATAAAAGATATTGCCGGAATGGTGCTGACACGTACGGTTGCCATGCTGGCAAACGAAGCATCTTTGCTTGTGCAGGACGAAGTGGCAGATGTTGCGGGTGTTAATCTTGCCATGCGCAAAGGAGTCAATTATCCTTTGGGACCTTTGGAGTGGGCTGAAAAATTAGGTTTAGCTGCGGTGGCGGAAATACTTGATAATTTACGGAAAGTTTATGGAGTACGTTATCAGGCTTCTGCCTGGCTGCGGCAAAAGGCAAAACCTAACTAAAACAAAATCAACAATTAAAAAACAAAATGGAAGAAGCTTTTTTATGTGATGGCATCCGGACTCCGATAGGTC
>DTUH01000101.1 GCA_012964265.1 Candidatus Lambdaproteobacteria bacterium | reverse complement strand
GTTGGCAACTTTTTTAGCTTCACTGGGTAATATCGCTTCTGCCAGAAATCAACGCAAAGGCATTCCGGTTGTGCAGGCAAATACTTTCGGAATGACCTACGGAGCGCTGCTGATGCTGGGCTTGTCCTTGGGAACAGGACAAGAATTCACTTTTGAACTTACCATAACTTACGTCAGTTCTTTGGTGTTTCTCTCTGTATTTGCCTCAATCATTGCTTTTTGGTCTTATCTGACTTTGCTGGGAAGAGTGGGAGTGGAACGTGCTGCCTATGCAACTTTGCTTTTCCCATTGGTTGCACTCGCTATCTCAACTGTAGCAGAAGGTTATCAATGGACGGTTTTTGGGGTTACCGGAATTCTACTCATTCTTTCCGGGAATCTGTTGATTCACAAGCGTTCCACTTGAAGCCCTTTGCTGGCCCAGCAAATCATCAATACTCTGCAAATGTGCATCGATTTCATCTTCAGCTAAATAACTTGCTCGGAAACCATTTTTGGCAATTTCTATTACATCTTCATGACTTAGATTTAAGCCCTTTTGAGCTGCAATAAAATTCTCATTCATGTAGCCGCCAAAATAAGCAGGGTCGTCGGAATTGATAGTAACGCAAAGTCCGGCATCAAGCATTTTTTTAAGATTGTGATCCTCCATTTTGTCAAAGACGCGCAATTTGGTGTTTGAAAGCGGACAAACGGTCAACGGCATTTTTTCTTTGACCAGACGCTGCACCAGTTTGGGATCTTCAAGGCAGCGTACACCGTGATCAATCCGGGAGACGCCCAGTAAGTCCAAGGCCTGCCAAATGTATTCCGGTGGTCCTTCCTCACCTGCATGGGCCACTTTTCGGAAACCTGCTGCGGTGGCTTTGGCAAAAACCCGCTCAAATTTTTCCGGAGGAAAACCAACTTCAGAAGAATCCAGTCCAACTCCTGTAATCCAACCACGAAAGGGCAGTGCATCTTCCAAAGTTGACATTGCTGCTTCTTCGCTCAAGTGTCTTAAAAAACACATAATCAAACGAGAAGTCATCCCGTATTTTTCTTTTGCCTCAACCAGTGCTTTGTGGATTCCGGTAATCAATGTTTGAAAAGGAACACCCCGATCCGTGTGTGTTTGCGGATCAAAAAAGATTTCAACATGCCGCACATTTTGTTTTTGAACCCGCTCTATATACGCCAGGGTCAAATCAAAAAAATCAGATACATGTAAAAGCACTCCCGCTCCGGCGTAGTAAATATCCAAAAAAGACTGTAAATCGCTGAATTCATAAGCTTCACGCACTTCCTCAACTGTAGCAAAAGGAAGCTCCACGTTGTTCCGTTCGGCCAACTCGAACATCAGTTCCGGTTCCAATGAGCCTTCGATGTGTAAATGAAGCTCTGCTTTAGGTAGTGCTTTGATAAACTCTTCAATCATTATTACTCCTTTATTTGGTTTAAAATGACATACTCGTAAGAATTTGTCATTCCCGCGAAAGCGGGAATCCAGAAACTTGATTATATGAAACGCTTGTCCTCGAACTGATTGTGAAATGACCGACGTGTGTAATTTTTTGCTTTTCAACATTCATCACAAATTATTTAATCATCAATCTGTATGCTTCAACTCAGATCAACTTGTATTAATACTATCCACATTGCCTTGAGAGACTGAAATCATGTCAATACTTAATATTTGACTTAATCCGTTTTTTAGCTTGCTGCATACCCCCTGTAGGTATAAACTGTAAGACATATTTTTTAACTAGAATTGCAGATTAAAATTTTTTCAACAACATTATTTTTTATCAGGAAATTTATGGAAACAGTTAATTGGAATATTTCAGGAATGCATTGTGACGGTTGCGCAAACCGTCTACAGAAAGTTCTCAGCGGAAAAGAAGGTGTGCAGTCTGCAAAAGCTTCTTTTGCTGAAAAACAAGCCTCTTTGGAATATGATTCCGCATTGAGCTCGCTGGCACAGCTGAAGGACGCGGTTGAAAAGGCAGGTTTTGAGATTACATCCTCTTGAATTTAAAGTGAATATGAATTATGCATTCGTAATGAGTCGTCCAGTAACTTGTATGTATCTTTAATAATGGATTCCCGCTTTCGCGGGAATGACAAATAAGTGTGGCAATTGAAGCAGCTCTGAATTACTCAGACGTTGATTTTGCACCAGAGACGTTCCGGAAGCTGGCGCATAATTTCAGTAATAAACGCCCACGGCCAAACCGGAACGGTGGAGGACCAAACTTTTTTTTCGATCATGTCTGCCATTAACCTTGCACCTTTTTTTGCGGAAATAAGGAAAGGTCTGGAACTGCGATGAGAGTTAATTGGAGTGTCAATGAAGCCGGGATTGAGGACGGTGACTTCGATTTTATGTTGTTTGAGATGATTCCGAATTCCTTCCATGTAAGTGGAGAGTGCCGCTTTTGAAGCAGAATATGCCGGAGTGCCGGAAAGTCCGCGAAAACCCGCAACGGATGAAATTCCAACAATTTGACCACCACCCTGTTTTTTTAACATTTCTGCACCTGCGTCAATGGTGGCCATTGCTCCGAGTAAGTTTATTTCGATGACCTTGCGGTCAAGATGAAATGTTCCCTCTCCCGGAAAACTTCTTTCGCCTACACCTGCGTTCGCAATCACAATCTTTACTCCTCCAAGTTCGTCTGTCAGTTTGTGCAAAACCTCCGGAACGCTTTCCAATTCTGCGACATCAAGTCTGGAAATTGCTACTTGGTTTTCACCGGCTAATTCGTCTCGAAGTGACTCCAGTAACTCAAGGCGTCTGGCGCATAAACCAAGCGAATAACCCCTGCGTGAAAATTCAAAAGCCAATGCACGCCCAATTCCCGAACTGGCGCCTGTGATTAAAATTGAGCCCGTCATTTTAATTTTCTTACTCGCCGCCTCGTCCAATCATCCAGCCTAAACCGACTCCAACTCCAACCCAGATTGTTGTAGAAAGGCTACCGGATGAAAAGAGCCAGAGCAGTAAATACGCTATAAGCGCACCTAACTGAATTTGACGTTGACTTTGAAAAAGTGTGCCCCATTCCTTTAATTTTGCGGTAGTATCATGAAAAAAT
>DTUH01000100.1:1369-3081 GCA_012964265.1 Candidatus Lambdaproteobacteria bacterium | reverse complement strand
ACGCTCGAGATGACCCCGCACCTAAACAGTCTCTGGATTATTTTTTTTTTGATTTTCAGATTTCTGATTTAGGTGCGGGGTGGATTTCAGACTTTTTACAAGACAGTCAATCTTGTCTTATTTCCTGAATCACAGAGCGGTATCGCCGTTCAATTTCATTATGCAAAATGTGACGTCCATCTGACACCATTTGTCGTCCGGCCGACCAAACGTCGCACACGATGGAATCGTCACCGGAAAAAATCCAGCGATCCAAAATTTCATCTTCAGTACAGCCGCACAAGGTCAATGCCTCTGAATCAAGCGTCAGCAAATCGGCCCAGTATCCGGGCGCAATACTTCCGGATTTGCGTCCCAGGGCTTGAGCGCCTCCGGCCAAAGCGTCACTGTACAATGCTCGTCCCACCGAACCCTCTTCGTTTGTCATCACGTTGCGTTCTTTGCGGACGAGACGCTGGCTGTATTCCAGCAAGCGCAATTCTTCCGTCAACGAAATTCTCACGTTCGAATCGGAGCCGATTCCGTATTTTCCTCCGGACAAAAGCAATCCGCTGCCATCGAAAACACCGTCACCGAGATTAGCTTCAGTGATTGGACAAAGCCCTACCACCGCTCCGGATTTTGCAAGATTTTGTGTTTCCTCCTGAGTCATGTGAGTCGCATGAATCAAAGACCAGCGAGAATCAACCGCAACATTTTTGAGTAACCATTCCACCGGTCGTGAACCGTAATTTGCCTGAATATCCTCAACTTCTTTAAGCTGTTCCGCAATGTGAATATGAACCGGACCGGATGATCTTGACTCAACAATTTTCTCCAAGGCCTCCTGAGAAACCGCCCTCAACGAATGCGGCGCCATGCCGAGTAACTGATCCTCCGGAGCATCCCGGAGCGAGGCTTGTGTTTGATCCAGAATCCGTAAAAACTGCTCCAGATCACACCCAAATCGAAGTTGCCCTTCCGTGAGTTTTTTTCCGTTCAATCCACCCTGCATATAAAAAACCGGTAAATGCGTCAAACCGATTCCAGCTTTCCGGGCAGCAGTGATAATGCGACACGAAGTTTCCGCAATGTTCTCGTAATGCTTTCCACCCCGCTGATGGTGCACATAATGAAATTCACCAACCGACGCATAGCCGCATTCAAGCATTTCCATAAAAACGAGGGACGCAATCGCCTCAATTTGTTCCGGATTCAAGCGTTCCAAAAAACTGTACATCAACTCGCGCCAACTCCAAAAGCTGTCCCGCTTTTCCAAACGTTTTTCTGTCAGTCCGGACATCGCCCGTTGAAATGAGTGGCTGTGCAGATTGGACAAGGCCGGAAGAAGAATTCGGTTTCGTAAGTTTTGATCGTCCGGATTCGGCTCAACTCCGGATTCCACCGTGGCAATTCGTCCATGCTGATCCAAAGTCACCCGCACATTTATTGCCCAACCTTCCGGAGTAAGAGCATGTTCCGCAAAAAGATTCATTCACTTTCCATGATTTTGTATTGACAAATTGACAGTATGAGCATAAATAAAAGCAGGAAAAATATAAACCCATAAAAATAACCCTTTGTTTTTTTATTAATTTGCACTATGGGCATTGCCACAGACCTCATTCTGATCGTTGTAACAGCGTTTTTCAGCGGACTCCTTATGCAAAGGCTGGGACAGCCGTTGATTTTGGGATACATTCTAACAGGAATTGCGTTTGGTCCTTACACCG
>DTUH01000100.1:0-1359 GCA_012964265.1 Candidatus Lambdaproteobacteria bacterium | reverse complement strand
TTGCGCTGACCAGTGTACACGAAATTGAACTGCTGGCGGAAATCGGAGTTGCTCTTTTGCTGTTTGCACTTGGACTGGAATTTTCTCTCAAGGACCTCAAACCGGTCAGAATGATCGCGCTGATCGGAACACCGATTCAAATCATACTGACTATTGCAATGGGATACGGCATCGGGCAAATGATGGGTTGGGATGCAAAATCCTCTCTTTGGCTTGGAGCACTGGTTTCTCTGTCAAGCACGATGGTTCTGCTCAAAACTTTGATGAACCAGGGGTGGCTGGGCACACTTTCCAGCAAGGTCATGGTGGGAATGTTGATCGTGCAGGATTTGGCGGTTGTCCCTCTCATTGTGTTGCTGCCAATGTTGAACGATCCCTCGCTGGGTTGGATTTCCCTGGAAATCGCAATTCTGAAAACAGTTGTTTTTCTGGCGGGAATGATTTTGTTCGGAACACGTTTACTGCCCTTGATCATGCGCTACATTGCCCATTTGGGTTCACGCGAATTATTTTTGCTCGCCATTACTGCTATTGGTTTGGGCGTAGGATATCTGACGTATTTGGTGGGGCTTTCCTTTGCCTTTGGAGCATTTGTCGCAGGAATGGTTTTAAGCGAATCCGATTATGGTCATCAGGCTTTGAGTGACATCATTCCGGTAAGGGACCTTTTTGGGTTATTATTTTTCGCATCAGTGGGGATGCTCCTCAACCCCGTATTTTTGCTGGATCACTGGCAACAGGTGCTCATCCTGGTTTTGATAGTAAGTCTGGGTAAAGGTATCATTTTCGCGCTGCTGGCCCGGATTTTCAAATATGGGAATGTGGTGCCGTTGGCGGTGGGTTTGGGGCTCTTTCAGGTGGGTGAGTTTTCGTTTGTACTGGCACAGGTTGGGGTCTCGACAAACTCGATCAGCCACGAAGTCTATTCACTGGTGTTGACCACTGCGATTATAACGATGTTTCTAACGCCACTTATTTCAGGTCAAACAGCCCGTTTGTACGCCCTCCGTAAACGCTGGTTCAAGCACGAACCTCTGGATTCCATCAATTTTCCGAAATCAGGATTCAGGAATCATGTGATTATTGTAGGCGGCGGAAGAGTTGGTTTTCGAATTGCCCAGGTTTTGAAACGCCTCAGTGTTCCAATGCTGATTATTGAAATTGATCAACTACGGGTTGATCGCGCAAAACATGCTGAAATTCCAGTTGTTTTTGGAGATGCTGGACACGAAGTTGTTTTAGAGGCTGCAGAAACTTCTTCGGCGCGGCTGTTGATTATCACTTCTCCTGAAATCGTAATTACGCAAACGATAGTTGAACGAGCGCGAAAAGTGAATTCAGAAATTCAGTTCGTGGCTC
>DTUH01000099.1 GCA_012964265.1 Candidatus Lambdaproteobacteria bacterium | reverse complement strand
CCGAAATAACTCCCAGAATCATAAGAAAGCGCCACGCCGCAGTGATCGCCAACTCCGCACTGCTCACTTCCCAATGCTGTCCGCATTCAATCAACAAAGCATTTTTCGGACTTTCCGGATCGGATAAACCTTCGTAGTCCCGCATCCGCCGTCCCGCTTTGTGTCCGGAATCGCTTACTACCATTTCCGGAATTCCTAACTGCCGGGCAAACTCCCGTCCCTTAACAAGTGGACCGGCCACAATCAAAGGCAAGGTAGTGGTCTGCATCGAATGGATGTCCAGCAGCATGTCCACCGTATCTACGATAGGATGAACTTCCCGTGCTCGTCGCAATTCCATGCTGTCATGGTTTCCGCCTAACACATCTTTGCTCCAAAGCCGGTTAAAGTCTTCATCTATAAACCTTGAAAAGGTGGGATTTCCCGGATCGAAGCTCAAGAACGCGGAAACGTTCATAAAGGCCAGCGTCAATTTTCCCCGAAGCGGGCGTACTTCGTTTTGCAGGAGATGATCCAAGGCGATAGCACCGCATAACTCATTTCCATGTACCACAGCGCTGATCATCACATGCGGTCCCGGTTTTCCGGAATCAAATTGATGAATGTATTCGACTCCGGAATTTCCTTTTCGATAGGCGGAAATGTCCGGAGGAGTCAGCGAGACAGGATAGGTGAGATCATCTGTAGCCGGCATGATTTTTCCGTTAAGGATTCGAGTTGGAAATACTATTTGATCTCGTCAATTTATTTCCAGTCATAAGTACCATCGATTCCGGTCAGTTTTTGTCCTTGAACACTTAGTAAAAAGCAGGCAAGTGGATTTAATAATTTTCGTGGTTTGCTGCCGGAGGTTTAACTTAAACTGCCCCCTCAACTATTTAAAGAATTTTATCGGAAACCTTCAAATCTAAATGGCGCCAAATCTTGAAGGCGCAGAGCGCGCCCCGGACGGTTGCCCGTGTGTTCGCCATCTTTCCAGACGACTCTGCCGTTAACCATGACTTGTTCGATACCCTGTGCGGGACGAACAGGGTCGTCAAAAGTCGCGCTGTCGGTGATTGTATCAGGATCAAAAATTACCAAGTCGGCAAAGTTTCCTGGCTTAAGGATTCCCCGGTCCTTGAGACCAAAACAGGCGGCAGGGAGGGAGGTCATTTTACGCACTGCCTCTTCGAGACTGAACAGCTTGACACCCCGGACATAGTGTCCCAGGACACGTGGGAAAGTTCCCCAGAGCCGGGGATGTGGGTGCGTGTCTGAGGGCAGCCCATCGGAGCCGATCATGGTTTGGGGATAGGCGAGGATGCGGCGCACGTCTTCTTCAGCCATCATGAAAAAAATCCCGCCTCCCGGACTCAGGGCTTCCGCGGCATCTTTCTCGCTCATTCCAAGTTCACCAGCAATTTCAGAGAGTTCCCTTCCTGCATATTCAGGCATAGGTTCTGACCATGTTATCAACACCTTCATTGCATCGAAATTTCGATATGCTGAAAGTACGGTTGAACCGGCGGTGTAAGGATAAGCATCGAGTCCTAAAGCTTGAATCTTACTTGCTTTATCAATCAGGGAAAGGGTTTCCGAAGAACGGCCATGGCTGGATGTGCCACTGCATTTGTGATGCGAAATGACAACAGGAATTTTTGCTTTAGCTCCAATGCTAAAGGTTTCCCGCAATGAATCGGTAATCCTATCACCTTCGTCGCGCATGTGAGTGGTGTGCAAAGCACCATGTTCATGAAGAGCGCGTGCGAGTTCAATGACTTCCGAAGTGGGCGCAGCATTTGCTGGAGCATAAAAAAGGCCTGTGCTCAAACCGAAAGCTCCTGCTTCAAGAGGATCCTCAAGCATTTTTCGCAGTTGCCGGACGATCATAAGAATCCATGGTTGCCGCCCTGAGTGTGGTGTGCCCAACCTGGCAAACAGCATTGAGTGAGGGAGGTTCTACAGCCAACGCCTGAAGGTAAGAACCAAAATTGTCAAAAAATTGATCCTGGTTTTCAACCAGTATATCGAGCGGCGGAGGCGGACGATGATCTATTTGCAAAGGTGCGAGGCTTATCCCACAGTTTCCGGTAACCACGGTGGTAACACCCTGGCTGACTTTGCAACTCATGTTTGGATCGTAAAGCAAAATGCGGTCGTCATGCGTGTGGGTATCAACAAAACCAGGACAGACCGCATTTCCTCCCACATCAAGTTCCTGACTTGCCTGAATATCCCCAATTTCACCCACCGCCAGCAAACGATCATCCAGTATTGCCACCTCACCGTATTTAGAGGGCGCACCCGTTCCATCTATCAGACGGGCGTTTCGCAGAATGAAATCCGCTTTTTGGGGTTGAAGCATATTAGATTAGTGTCTAAAGTATTTGCAAAATTATGAAAGCATTTCTGAAATAAAGTAAAACAAGAGTGCCTTTAACTGTGAAAAAACTCCATCCGGAAAAAATCAAACCAGCAGTTTTTTCAAATCTGCAACTTTGTGAACCGGCAACTGACATTTTTGATTTTGACAGACATAAGCGGTTGCCTTTTCATTAATCATTTTCCTTCCGGAAGCGAGCGGAATAATTTTTTCCGTTTCCGGACTTTCTCCATTTTCAACAAAGGATACCACCAAATTTGTATGAAACTCTCGGCGCACCTCTGCCAGCAAAAGCTCCGTTTCCGGATCGCCGCGTCTTCCGGAAATCACAACTTCTTTTACCGCAGAGAGGTTGAAATGCAGCGCCCCCAGCATTGCGGAAAAACTAACTCCGGCCTGCTCAAGGTGCGGAGCAAAACTCCGGAAAACGCGATGAGCATCTGCTAAATATTTCGGAGCAAGTCCATAAGCACTAAGTCTCAAAAACGCATTTGCTACACTGCTGTTTCCGGAAGGCTCCACGCCATCGTAACCTTCAGCATTGCGTGTGAGCAAGGCTTCTCCGTCATTTCCGGTGTCATAATAAGGTCCGGTCTCATTCCGGAAAAGTCGATTGATTTCATCTGATAATTCAGCAGCTTTCCGGAACCATTCCGGATCGTAAGTGGTTTCGTAAAGATCCAGACATGCCACAGCAAGTTGGGCATGATCACAGAGGTAGGCCGGGAAACGTGCCTCTCCTTCC
>DTUH01000098.1 GCA_012964265.1 Candidatus Lambdaproteobacteria bacterium | reverse complement strand
TTGGAGAAAAAGGGATCATGCTTTCCGGAGGACAAAAACAGAGAATAAGTCTCGCAAGAGCCATGTTAAAACCCTGTGATCTGTTAATCTTGGATAATGTGCTTTCTGCAGTTGACTATGAAACAGAGCGCCATTTGTTGCGGGAAATTTACAAACTGCTTATACCGGAAAATAATAACCCACCACAGGCTAAAAGTATTCTCATCGTGTCACATCGTGTCACATCGATGGGACAGGCAGATTGGATTTTGGTTCTGGATGAAGGACAAATTGTGGATCAGGGCCGACATACGGAACTGATTAAACGTCCGGGTTATTATCAGCAAATGTGGGAACTGCAAAACGACCATAGTTCATGAGCAGCCTTGGGTGTGTTTTCACTCACAAACCAAATCTATATCACTAAACTCCTCTTTGCTCTCTCTCAAAAAAGTCTCAAATAAGCTCTGGGATAAACCGATTCTCAAAGACATTTCATGGATCACAGAGTTCGGACAAAGTTGGGCGATTCTCGGTCCGAACGGTGCAGGGAAATCAACCTTGATCAAAGTCATTCTGGGTCAACTTCCTTATTGCGGAACTATCAAACGTGATGCACAAATTGCTGTTTCCAATACAATCGCGCATGTTTCGCTTGAGCAACAAAAAATACTGGTTGCCCGTGAAGAAAAAAAAGACCGCTACGAAGAGTATAGTGGAAACGAGGAGCATTTTTTGACCGGACGTGAAATCATCGATCCGGAAGGAAAACATCCCGGGCAGCTTCTCAAAATTGCAGATGATCTTGGGCTTTCTGCTCTTCTGGAAAAACCTTTGCGACATTTTTCAAATGGGGAAACACGCAAAACATTGATCGCCAAAGCTCTGCTTGCAAAGCCCAAATTGCTGATTCTTGATGAACCATTTGATGGACTCGACACGGCATCCGTAAACTGGCTGGCGCTGACAATTTCAGGACTGATTCAAAACGGCTTGGCGGTTTGGCTGGTGAGCCACCGCTTTGAGGAACTTGTCCCGGAAATAAAGCATGTACTTTGTTTGAAATCCGGAGAAGTTTTTGCGCAAGGTTTGCGCACCGAAGTGATGACTCCGGAAAGAATGAAGTCGCTTTATGGAGAAGATGAAAAAGGTCAATCCAGCCACAGAAACACAGAGAGCATAAAGGAAAAATATGAAAAACTAATTCCGCATGATGTCTCTGAATCCACAGCAAATCCGGTCAAGGGTTCCTTTATTATCCGGATGCGGAACGTGAATGTACGCTATGGCGAAAACGTGGTGCTGGAACAATTTAACTGGACAGTGCATCGGGGAGAAAACTGGAAAATTGTTGGACCGAACGGTGCGGGGAAATCCACCTTACTCAGTTTAATTTCCGGAGATAATTTGCAGGCCTACTCCAATGAGATTTATCTTTTTGGTCGTCGGCGTGGAACAGGAGAGAGTGTCTGGGATATTAAACATCGAATCGGCCTCGTCTCTTCCGAATTTCAGGTACGTTACCGGGAATCGGTTTCCGTTTTAAAAGTGGTACTTTCCGGATTTTTTGATACAATTGGATATTATCAGCCGGCCTCAGAAACACAAAGAAAAAACGCCTTAAACTGGATGCAATTTATCGAAATTAAACAGCTTGCTGAACAGGACTTTACGAGGCTTTCATACGGTCAGCAGAGGTTAATTTTGCTGGCCAGGGCGCTGGTAAAATCGCCGCCGCTGCTCGTACTTGACGAGCCTTGTCAGGGATTGGATCGAGCAAACCGGAATCGTGTTTTGGCGCTTATTGACCACATCGGCCTAAATTCCGCGACACAAATTCTCTATGTCACGCATGCCGCTGCAGATCAGCTTGACTGCCTGCATCATGAACTGCGTTTTGAAGCGGTGAATGATGGCGCTTTTCGTCCAATTTTTACGTGAGTTTCAGTTTCAGGATTGTCGTACATCCTGCATCAAAGGAGAGACGCAATGGCAAATCCTCCTACAAATGTACCGATTGCGCTGCCTAAATTCGCAAACATCACAACCAGCAAAATGCGCGTAATGTTATTTCGCCAAAAACCGCGCAGATGAGTGATGTCATCCGCAAGGTTTTCAAAGTCACGTACTTGTGGTTTACGTAACAGTGCTTCAACTAATCCTGCCACCCAGCCCGCTGCTACAGCAGGGTTAAGTGAAGTGAAGGGGGCTGCCACAAATGCGGTGGCAATTGTAATTGGATGACCAAATGCTAATGCGGTGCCAATTGCGGAAAGTGTACCGTTGATTAAAAACCAGCGCTGAATCATTTCGATGCTCACATCCGTATCAACCGCAAAAAATCCGTAAACAATCAAACCGATTATCAGCGCGGGAATTCCCCATTTGAGCCATTTTCCCAATTTACCCGGAGAAGGTACTGTTTCCAATTCAGCCAAATTATGTTCACGTTCCAGTTCCGCGGTAAGTCCCCTAACATGACCTGCGCCGACGACTGCCACAATCCGCTTCCCATTTGACTGCCGTATTTTCTCAGCCATGAACTGATCCCGCTCATCAATTAAAATCCTCTTCATTTCCGGAGATTGATCCGCCAGCATTTGCATTGCTTCAGAAAGCGCGTCGCTTTCTTTAAGTTTTTCAATTTCCTCTTTGCTGATTTCTTCACGGATAAACAAACTGGCCAGAAGTTGACTCAGCACCTTCATCCGCCCCCAAAACGGCATTCCGCGCCAGGTACGCTGCAGTGTTATTTTGACATCCCTGTCTGCCAGCAGCAGTTCGGCATTCACTCTCTCTGAGGCTTGTGCTGCAGCCAGCATTTCCGCACCAGGTTTTACTCCAAGCTGTGAACCCAAACGTTTCTGGAAGGCAGTCATGATCAAATTCGCAAACAGCAAAAATGATTTTCCTTCACGTACCACCTTGAAAATGTCCATGTTTTTCCATTGATCTTTATCCATCATCGCCTGATAGCGGGAAGAACAAAGCTCAATACAAACCGTGTCCGGCTTTTCCTGCTCGATTACATGGTTCACTTCATCTACACTTGATTGTGAAATGTGTGCAGTGCCAATGAGCAGGATTTGCTTTTCTTCAAGGACAATCTCATGTACATTGGCGGAATAGGCCATTTTTTATTTGAGGAAGAGGTTCAAGAAAGAAATTTTTGCCCCTAATTTTAATGGAAAAAAAACAAAGGCGCAAAATGTTTTTGCCGTTTTTACCGTTGATTCTCGCATCCGCGGATTTAACTTTAATTCCGGAGAGCTGAATTGTGGAATCTCCGTATGCTGAAACAAACTTGTTTGTCATTTCCCGAACTATTCGAGGACAAGCACTAAAGATACTTTCGAGTTCCTGGATTCCAGCTTTCGCAGGAATGACAATTTTGTACGGAGTTGACATACTATAAAAAATAATTCTGTATTAATATTATGAGGAAACCGTGCAAACACTGATAATAAACGGCATCCGGCATCAGGTTGATGTTGAAGACGAAATGCCCCTGCTTTGGGTTTTGCGTGACGAGCTGGGTTTGACCGGAACCAAATTTGGCTGCGGAATTGGACAATGCGGTGCCTGCACGGTACAGATTAACGGACAAGCAGTACGTTCCTGCAGCTTTCCGGTTATTGCCGCGGTTGGCGCTGAGATCAAAACTATCGAAGGTCTTTACGAGAATGGGTATCACCCCGTACAGCAAGCATGGATTGAGGAACAAGTCCCGCAGTGCGGCTATTGCCAGTCCGGACAAATTATGGCGACAACCGCTTTGCTGAAAAATAATCCGGAATCAAGCGAAGAAGAGATTGAACAGAAAATGACAAATTTGTGTCGCTGCGGAACTTATGTCCGGGTAAGGCGGGGAATCCGTCGTTCTGCTGAACTGATGCTGGAACAGGAAGGCTGAAATGAGAAAACAGACTTTGAAGCGTAGAACTTTCCTGAAAACATCCACTCTGGCGGGCGCCGGTTTTGCTATCGGATTTACTTTTGATCCGTTTGTGAGTTTGGCTACCGGCAGCGGACCTTCGGTTTCAAGAACAAAAGGTGAGAAGTTAGGGTTGTGGGTTCGAATTGCTTCGGATGGAACCATCACTTTGATCGCACCAAGTTCCGAAATGGGGCAAGGTGTGAATACTTCACTCTCCATGATCATTGCCGAAGAGTTGGAAGCAGACTGGCAAAGTATAAAAACGGAAACCGCGCCTGCACATTCAGATTACAAAAATCCCAATAATCCGCTGCAGTTCACAGGCGGAAGCTCCAGTTTACGGGGCTTTTGGGAGCCCCTGCGTGAAGTCGGTGCAGCAGCCCGTGAAATGCTCAAAACCGCGGCTGCTCAAAAATGGGATGTACCAGTCAACGAATGTGAGGCAAAGTCCGGAAAAATATTACATAAAAAAAGCGGCCGTGAAATTGGTTATGGAGAACTGGCAGAAGCGGCGGGTAAACTCGATGTTCCATCAGATCCAGTTCTCAAATCACCTGAAGATTATGAATTAATTGGAAAACCGGTAACGCGTCTTGACCTTCCTGCCAAAGTGACCGGTTCCGCTCAATTCGGAATTGACGTTCGAATACCCGGAATGCTCTTTGCGACTGTCCGGCAATCTCCGGTTTTTGAAGGCGAAGTACTTTCATTTGATGAAACTGCGGCAAAAAACGTAAGAGGTGTGGTCGCGGTGGTTCAAGTATCCAACGGAATTGCCGTCGTGGCAGACAATACGTGGCGTGCAAAAAAAGGAATGGAAGCGCTTAATCCGCAATTTAAGGATGGAAAAACTGCGGACGAATCATCCATGCCAGGACTGGACAGTCAGCAAGTGCGGGAACAGTTTCTTGCGGCACTTGATGATGAGGGTAAAGGAGAAAATGACGCAGAACACGCTGCTGCGGGGCTTCCGTTTTTGGATTTGGAGTACGAAGTACCTTTTTTAGCACATGCCACTTTGGAGCCGATGAACTGCACTGCTTATGTCAGGGATGATTTTTGCGAAGTTTGGGCGCCTACGCAAAATCAGGAAATGTCTATGGATGCTGCAAAAGATATCACCGATCTGGATGAGGATCAAATCCGGATTCACACCACTTTGCTCGGCGGAGGTTTCGGCAGACGTTTAGAAACAGATTATGTGAAACAAGCCGTAACCGTTTCAAAATTATTGGAAAAACCCGTGCAGCTGACATGGATGCGCGAAGAGGACATACAGCACGACTTCTACCGTCCTGCCAGCATGAGTCGTTTTCAAATCAGCCTGGGCCGTGATGGATTTCCGCTAAAATGGGAAAATCAATTAGCCGCCCCATCAATTCTCAAACGTTATTTCTCTCCTTTGGGATGGTTTGGATTCGATCCAACTTCCACAGAAGGCGCGGATGTGCTGCCCTACGCAATTCCGGATTTTGACTTTGATTATTCTCTCGTTGACCCGGGAGTTCCTGTTGGGTTTTGGAGATCTGTGGGAAGCTCACACAACGCTTTTTACACAGAAAGTGCCATCGACGAAGCGGCACATACGGCAAAACAAGACCCGTTTGAATACCGCAGAAAACTACTGGCGCAAAAACCACGTTTCCGGAAGGTGCTGGAAAAAGTGGCAGCGGACGCAAACTGGGGAAGGAGAATTCCGGAAGGACATGGATTGGGAATTGCGCTGCATAAATCGTTCGCCAGTATCGTCGGCGCTGTGCTTGAAGTTTCCGCAAATGCTTCCGGAAACCTGAAAATGCACAAGGTGTGGATCACCATTGATTGCGGAAAAGTGGTCAATCCCGATACAGTCCGGGCACAAATGGAAGGTGGTTTTGTATTTGGACTTTCAGCGGCACTGGGCGAAGAAATAACTTTAAAGAACGGAAGAGTCGAGCAAAGTAATTTTCACGATTATACTATTTTACGCATGAAAGGTGTTCCCGAAATTTCCGTCAGCATTATTGAAAATCGAACCCTGGACGATGATCAAATCGGAGGTGTTGGCGAACCAGCAGTCCCGCTCGCGGCTCCGGTTTTAGCTAATGCAATTTTTGCGGTTACGGGAAAACGCTACCGTTCTTTGCCTTTGAGCAAACATGGAGTGAGCTTGATCTAACACCGTTTTAGCTAAGCTGAAGCGGTTCTTATTGACAGAAAAAAACAAAGTGATCATTATCTTAAAACATTATAAATATTTTGTTTGCCTGCTTTTAATTATTAATTGCATGTCTGAAACTGTCCTTGCCCAAAAGTGGAAACTCAGAGCCCGTGAGCATTTTGATACTGCAACTGTAAATTATGTAAATCTCATGAAAAAAGAAACAACTTCCGGAATTGGACCAACAATTAATTTTTGGCTGGAAGAGCCTTATGAAAACGCATTTGGATTGGCGTTCGGTTTAATGTACATTGATTTCGCGCGGGAATCCACAAGCATCGGCAGAGGGCAGCGGATGGAATTATGGAAACTGGGACTTGAAGGAAAACATGATCCGTTCCGGGGAGACGGTGGACTTTTTTTCCGCTGGGGTATTTCAAAAAATAAATTAAAAACTATGGGTACTCTTGGTGAGCTCAAAGGAAACGGAGCATATTTGGGGATCGGCTGGGAATTTCCTTTTGAAATCCTGGGTTTGGCTTTTGAAATCGCTCAAAGACAAATCAGTCTGGAAAATAATTTGTCTATTGTGACTTCCAGCCCTTCAATTGGAGTGCACTTTTACAAACACCTCTAACATGAGATTTCGAATAATTTTAGTAACCACAAAACAGAAATGCGGGCCAATGTCCCGCACTTCATGTATTGATATTTTTCTAAAGGGCCATGAAACAAATCCCCATGATAATAGTGGGAATTATAGCACCCAAAAGCAAATATAACGGATTAACGCCGTTACTGAAAAAACGACTTAGTATAGACTGTCCTGCCGGATTCGGAGCATTGGCAATCACAGTCAGTCCCCCGCCGGTTACAGCACCGGCGACAACCGCATATTTCGAAACATCCGAGAGGTTCGGCACCAGTGTAGCCAGATAGGTAATCGCCGCGTTGTCATTGAAAGCAGTTAAGACCGTAGCAGTCAGCATCAGCGGCAGTTCTGCAAGAGAACCAAGTACAGGAGCGATCCACCAGGCCTGCAGGCCACCGTGAGTTATTAACCCACCAAGGAAAAAGCCAACCAGTATCGGCCCCCTGAGTATAATCTTATTCTGATGAGTTGCCGTGAGGGACATAAAACCTATGAAAAAGAGAAGGCCCGAAATGAACAGAGCAGGATAGTGTGCATTAAAGACTGTCCACGCCAGAAAACACAGATGCACCAGAGTGACCCACCATGGAATAGTCGTCTCCCGTTCCTCCCACATGGCCTCAAATTCTTCGTGGCTTAATTGACCCGGTTTATGTGTCGGTGCTTCTGGTGTGTTGAAGGCCGTACTTGCTTCCTTGTCACCATCTGAACCCATCCTGGCGAATTCTTTACGGAAGACCATGAAGTAAAGCACATTGGAAATTAAAATTCCCACTGCCGCTTTCCAGCCAAAGTTGGACGCCATGAAGCCCATGCTCCAATCCCAGGGTGCGGCGACCATCAGCACCGGAGGTGCTGCAAAATGAGTGAGAGTACCTCCGACTGAAATGTTGACAAAAAGCAGACCGATTGTGGCATAAGCGAATCCGGTGTTCGGCTTATGTTTGTAGAATTGGTTGGCCAGTAAAATGGCTGCAATGGTAATTGCTGCCGGTTCCGTAATAAATGAACCAAGCAACGGAGCAATCATCAAAATCGAAAACCACCAGGCGGCAGTGCTGTGTCCGCCTAAACCTGCTGCGAGGCCGAGCAACTGTTCGGCAAACTTAACCACCGGTCTCGTGGACGCAATAGTCATTATCACCACCACAAACATCGGTTCGATATAAACACGGTCATAAACGATGTAATTCTTAAATGTCGTCCAATCGAAAAAGCCCATAGTGACAAACAACAAGGCAATAACCCACATTCCGAAGACCACCTCTACTTCTCCAAGAAAGTGAAAAAGTTCGGCTTTGAACGGAATATCGTGTTTTATTTCCTCATCCGAGGCTCCGGCTGCCTTCATACGTTCGTCATGTTCTTCATGAATCTGATGTGCTTTTGCCGTAAGTTTATTGGCCATAAATGTGTGCAGGATGGCAATCAAAAAAATCAGCGAGACGATTAGATTGAATGAATTTGCACTGATTCGATGGGCAAGTATCGCTCCCATACTCGCGCCTACCGGGTCACGATAGTTTTCGACACCGTGAATCTTATCACAGCCATCCTCCATAAATTTTGGTGAACCGAAATCTTCAGAATAGCAGCTTAGTGGTACAGGGAAGGGAGCGCGATCATTTTGCCCTCCAACTGATGAGTAAATGCTTGTACTAACAAAACCCAGAACTCCTAGTGCTAAAAACCATTTTGCAAATCGATACATAAATTACCTCTGTGAAGGGTTAATAATTATCTAAATTACTCGAAAAGAAGCTAAATCAGCGCTTGATTATAACCTGCGGGCAAAAGAACAGATATGCAGAATGTGTTCCGAAATTAACTGGAAATTCTCCAAATTTATTCAGAGACAACTGCTGTGTTGTTTTCAAGTTTTTGAGGATCGTGAACTTCCTGCGGAACAGCCATAAAAACCAATCCCAGAATGATGGTGGGAATGAGAGCACCTAATAGCAGCTTCGCAGGACTCACTCCGCCAGGAAAAAACTTCGACAAAATAGACTGACCCGCAGGATTAGGGGCATTTGCAATCACCGTTAATCCGCCGCCGGTAACAGCTCCGGCGACCACTGCATATTTGGCCGAAATGCTAAACTCAGGAACTAAAGTGCTCAAGAAGGTAATTGCCGCGTTATCATTGAAGGCAGTCAAAACTGCGGCAGTCAGCATCAGCGGTATATCACCCAGGGAGCCCAACACAGGGGCTATCCACCAGGCCTGCATTCCACCATGTGTAACTAAACCTGCCAGAAAAAACCCGACTAGCAAGGGTGATTTTAAGCTGACATGGCTTTGGTGTGCTTTGGTTGCAAGTGCAAAACCGAGGAAAAACAGGAAACCCCCAATGAAAATTGGAGGATAATGAGCGTTTAAGACAGTCCAGCCCATGAAGAGAATGTGAACAAAAGTGATCCAAATTGGCACAGGATCTTCCGCTTGCTCTACGTTTTTTTCTGCTGTAACGCCAGAACCGGACAAAGTGGCAAGCTGTGCAAACTCGTTCTTAAAGATCATGAAATATAGAATGTTTGAAATGACAATTCCCAAGAGTGCTTTCCAGCCAAAATTAATGGCCATGAAGGAAAGTGTCCAGCCCCACGGTGAAGCTACCATCAATACCGGTGGAGCGGCAAAATGAGTAATTGTTCCTCCCACGGAAACATTGACAAAGAGGATCCCGATGGTAGCGTATGCAAGTTTGCTGGAGGGCTTTAGACGATAGAACTGCTCCGCCAGCAACATTGCTCCAATTGTCATAGCCGCCGGCTCCGTGATAAAGGAACCCAGCAATGGCGCCAAAGTAAGAATTGAGAGCCACCACGCACCTGGCGAGTGTTTTCCTAAGGAAGCAAATATACCCATAATTCGTTTGGCTAACTGCATTATTGGCCGTGTTGAGGCAAGGGCCATAATTACCACCACAAACATCGGTTCAGTGTAATTTACCGTGTACGCGATGTAATTTTTAAAAGTGTTCCAGTCAAAAAACGAAATGGTGACTGCAGCCAGGGCCAAAACCCAAATACCGAAAATAGCTTCAACCTCTCCAAAGAAATGTAGCATCTCTGACAGAACAGGAGGATTATGTTCAATATCTTCTTCAGATTTGCCCTCCGCTCTCATTTGATCTGCATGCATGTGTTCCATTTTTTCAGCAATTCCCGTAAATTTCCCCGCAAAAAAAGTATGTATAATTGCAAATAAAAATATTAGAGAGACAAAAAGATTAAAAGGAGAATGTCCTACCCGGTTTGATAAAACAGCCATGATTTCTCCCCTTTTAATTAAGTCTGCGTCACCATAGGCGTCTAGTGGTGTCGGGAAAGGCAGGGTCTCAGCTGCACCTCCGCCAGCAAAAGCCATGACCGCAAGTCCACTAAAAATAAGTAGACCAAAACAATATTTTCGAAAATGTTTCATTCAGTTAACACCATGGGAAGAGAAAATTTTTGAAGCAAATTACTTGATAATCTGTCTGAATTTTTGATTCAAACAATGTTAAAAAGCAACACGAATAAAAATCAAGCCACTAATTTGACGTGATTTTATTTGTTAATTCTGCAACAATATGCTATCAGCTTCAAAACTTTTTCCCCTTTTCTGTTAATTAATGGCCAAAAAAATAAAACAAAAAAAATCAGGGATGCTCAAGCGTCAACAGCAAAAGCGTCAAAAAAAGATGATCCGGCGGCGTCAGTCAATGCCAAGAAGAGTACCTCAACAGTCAAACTCTCCACAACAACTTCAACAACTCTTAGGCACGTTACCAACGCTGGCCTTTGAACCAGAACTGTCGGATTTGAGCATGGGCGAGGCAGAACTCAAAACGTTGCTGGAAGGTGACAAGACAGAAGTTGATATACTGATGGAATTGCTGACAGCAGAATTTATATCAGAACTTGACCAGAGACTTGCTCAACTGGTTGAAGGAAATTCTGAAAAGTCGATCAAATCTATTTTGGCAAAAGCAACGCGTCATCAAATTGCGAACAGTGAAAAAATACCGTACCTTTCAAATCCTGTGCTGATTGCAATTTTCCTTAAAACTCGTGCTTCGGTGGAAGGTGTAGAATTGGACCTTGCGGGAATGCCCGTGGCAATGGAAGAATTTGATAGACGCAATCATGATTTTATTCAGGAACTTACAGAAAAGATAGAAGGCTCCGAAAAAGATGATCGCGACGTGGAAAGAGCAGAAGAGTTGCTGGAAGAAGAACCGCCTGAAGAACGGATTCCCGCAATTGAAGATACTGTTTATAATAAATTTGTTGAGCTTGTACCAGATGAGAAACGGGAACAGGTGGAAGAAGATTTGGAGGTTTTCCTGGTAGATTTCCAACCACCCCCTGTTGCTGAATGGGACTTGGATTTGGTCAAACATTTCATGAGCAAATGGTTTTTTGAAAATGCGAATCCGCTGGAAGAAGATTTGGAAAGTATGCGGGAATCGCTTTCGAGCATGTTTCAGTTTCTTGCTGATGAGGAATTACTTCCGGATGGTTTCCTTGCTGCCGCAGAACAGTATTTGCAAAATTCTTAAAAACTTGTTCTGCCGAAATGAAATGTTGGTTTCCTCGTTTTATTTACTGAAAAGATGAACTTTATACTCTATGTCAAAATTAATGGAAACCGAACAGCACAAGGAATCATTTCATATTTTGGTTCTGGACGATGAGCACAGTATCCGCTGGGTTTTGGAAAGGACTCTGGCTCAAGCCGGTTATACTCCTCATTTGGCAGCAGATGCTCCGGAAGCAAGGCAACTGCTCCGTAAATATTCGATTCGGCTGGCTCTTGTTGACATAAATCTTCCCGGAATGGATGGACTTTCATTCACTCGTGAAATATTAAAAGAGTATCCATCCTTGTTGACAATCGTGATGACCGGACAGAGTACGATGTACAACACGGTTGAAGCAATGAAAGCCGGAGCTTTTGACTATGTGGCAAAGCCTTTCAATATTGACGAAATTGAGGAACTGGTAAAACGTGCGCTTCGAGTACCGCTGCGTAATCCGGAAACTAAAAGAATAAAATCCGGAAAAAAAGGAGACGATTTGCTTACTGGACAAAGCAAGGTAATGCGCGATCTCTTTAAAGCAATTGGGCGCGTCGCTGCTACAGATTTGACAGTACTCATACAAGGTGAAAGCGGGACTGGAAAGGAACTGATTGCACGTTCCATTCACCGGCATTCTTTACGTGCCGAACAACCCTTTGTCGCAATTAATTGTGCTGCAATTCCTTCAGAGTTGATTGAGTCAGAATTATTCGGTCACGAAAAAGGAGCTTTTACCGGAGCTACCGAACGCAAGCGCGGGAAACTGGAACTTGCCAGTCGGGGCACTTTGTTTCTGGATGAAATCGGAGATATGCCGATGAGACTCCAGAGTAAGTTGCTGCGGGTTTTACAGGAAAAACAATTTGAACGTCTTGGCGGGCACGAACTGATCACAACGGATATGCGTGTGATAGCCGCTACTCACCAAAACCTGGAAAAACTGATCAACAATTCACAGTTCCGTACAGACCTTTATTATCGGTTGAATGTTTTTCCGGTCAACATTGCGCCGTTGCGTGAAAGGCGGGAAGATATTCCGGTACTGGTAGAACATTTCTTGCGAAAGGGCAGTAATGAAATGGCAGTTGGGCGTAAGACATTTGAGCCTGAAGCGTTAAATGTGTTGGCTCGTTTTTCGTGGCCGGGAAATATTCGTGAATTGGAAAATACGGTCAAGAGCTTGATGATCACCAACGTTACAGGCACAATTACGTTGGATTCTCTGCCAAATAATCTGTTCAAACGTCGACCTTTGGCAGATTCTGAGGAGAGTCTGGAAGAAGTTGCTTCACGCAAACTGGAATCACTGGTTAGAGATGCAGTTGAATTCGACACAGATTCTTTGATGGCAGACGTGCTGCCTCAACTGGAGCGTCCGTTGTTGAGATTACTACTGGAGCAAACCAAATGGAATCAGCAAAGGGCAGCCAGAATATTGGGTATAAACCGGAATACTTTGCGTAAAAAAATTGAAACGCTGGGACTGAAAAATCAAAGAGGTATTGAAAAATGAAGACCGTAAATTCTGCAACTGTTTTCGAGCAGGTTTATAAAGTTATAATGGATCGCAAAAAGAGCTCGCCTGATGATTCGTATGTTGCTTCTTTGATGAAAAAAGGAACCGATTCCATTTTGAAAAAAATAGGTGAAGAATCCGCAGAAGTGATTATTGCCGCAAAAAATAATAACAGGGATGAACAAGTTCATGAAATAACTGACCTCTGGTTTCACCTGCTTGTCCTGATGGCAGGGCAGGGGATTACATTGGCAGACATATCAGAAGAACTGCAAAAACGTTTTGGAAAATCTGGCTTGGAAGAAAAAGCACAACGATAAACAATCAACTCATAACTAGCAAAATCAACAATGCCTTCTGTATCAAAATCAAAATTAAAACTGGCAATAAAGGCTCAATCCAAAGTTGGGTCCATGTTCAAACCTTTTAAAGTCAAAGGAGTTAAGTTCCGGAACCGTATTCTTGCGCCACCAACTGTGAACGATCACGCTAATGTTGAGGGTAAGGTAACACCTGCGCTCATCAAGCATTACCGTACATTAGCACGACAAGGAGTCGGTACGATCATTGTTGAATCTGCTTATGTGATCAAACAGGGACGAAGTCATATCAACCAATTGGGAATTTCCGAAGAAGAACATCTTGAAGGATTGGAACAATTAGTTCGTGGGGTAAAAAAAGAAGGAGCTTCCATTGGAATCCGAATCAGTCATGCAGGAGCCCAGACTTCTGAAAACGCCTGTGGAGAACAGCCTGTCGGACCTTCAGTCTTGAACTTTGGACGTGATTATGACATCAGCCGCGAGTTCGATCAGGGAGATGTTGCAGAGATCGTACTGAGTTTTGTTCATGCCGCAGAACGCGCCGAAGAAGTCGGGATGGATTTCATCGAAATAAACGGGACCGAACAACAATTGCTTGATCAATGTTGTTGTGTCAAACTTAATTCCCGTGTTGACGAATATGGATCTGCAAAGATTGAGACTCGAATGCAATTGGCTCGTGAAGTTGTCAGTGCCATCAAAGGACGTGAATCGGTCAAAATCCCTCTTAGTTATTATTTTTCGATCTTTGAAAAAATTGAAGATGGCTTCAAACCAAAAGATCTTAAAAACATGGTGAAGTTGCTGGAAAAAGCAGGAGTTGATTTTTTTCATCCGCTGGCTGTACATGCGATGAACAAGTGTTTTGAAAACAAAGAGCCGCTGTGCTACTGGACCGCAAAATATACTGACAAGCCACTGATAATCAATGGAAACATTAAGTCTCCACAATTGCTAGATGAAGCCGCGACAATGGGTTGTGCCGACTGGTTTGCGATGGATCAAAGTATTTTCGACCGTTTGCAGTGGTATCCATTTCTGAAGAGAAAAATAAGTCAATAAAACCTTTACCTTTCCAAAAAAATGTCACGATCAATAGTTAAAACTTCAAAGGCCCCCGCTCCGGTGGGACCATATTCACAGGCCTTACGCTGCGGAAACTTGTTGTTTGTTTCCGGACAGATTCCGCTTGATCCGGAAAATGGAGAACTGGTGCTTAATTCATTTGCGGAACAATGTCACCGAGTACTTTTGAACCTGAAATTAATTCTGGAAGCAGGAGGTTCAAATTTGGAACGTGTTCTGAAAGTCACCATTTACATGAAAAATTTGGCGCAATTTAATGAACTTAATGAAATATACTCAGAATACTTTGACGCATCCAAACCAGCACGCGCATGTGTAGAGGTCAGTGCTCTACCAAAAGGCGTATCAGTGGAAATGGATGCAATCGCGGAAATTTGATCAGAAGACTAATTATGATGCATTCGTAAAAAGTCAAATTTAGGAAATACGTGCTTAATAATAT
>DTUH01000097.1 GCA_012964265.1 Candidatus Lambdaproteobacteria bacterium | reverse complement strand
GGAACGGTAACAGAAATAAGAGTTGCATTTATAACTTCCGGAATTGTTGCCGGAGGATCTCCGGGTTTCCCTGCTTCCCTGATTTGCAGCGATTCAGTCTGATATTGATTTAGAAACTTAATCACGTATGCGCTTCCCACACAAACTATAATCGGCGCACAGGCCACGGTAACCAGATTAAGTTCATTTCCGATCCATCCGATGATTCCGGCTGTCCAGAGAATTCCGAATAAGACAACTGACAGTGGAACAAAAACGGCCTTAATACTCCGGAATGCAATTAAAAGAACAACAACGATCAGGAGCAAACTCATTGGAAGAATGTGTTGCATATCCTGCCGAATCAAACGGCTGGCCTTGTTTATTTGCCGTGGCTGTCCGGCATAAGCGATACGGAGAGTATCAGCAATTTCCGGATTTTTTTGATGTTTAACCTGCAGTTCCTGCAGAATTTTTTGGGTGTTGTCTGATTCAGGCTTTGATTCAGGTTTGAAGGTGAGAATCAGCGCGGTGGTACTTGAATCTTTGGAAAGCACATCGCCTTGAAAAAGAGGATGATTTTTCAAACTAAGAACAATTTTACCGATTTTTGCTTCTGCATCAGCATGTAATTCGTTTGGACTTGAACTTGATTTTTCCAACGTACAGTCAAGTGATGTTTCTTCAGTCGTATCCGTTTCTGTATCAGTCTCGCCTGAATCATCTACATTTTCATTCAAACTACCTTCCAGATTCTCCTCTAAACTTCCTTCTAATCCATCTTCCTGACTTTCATCCAAACTGTCCTCTAAACCTTCATCAAGGCTTTCTTCAAGATTATCACCTGTATCGGATGCAGAAATTTTTTCTGAATCAGAACTATTGAGGCAGGAAATTTCATGTTCATATTTTTCCAAAACAGAAACACAAACTGATCCAATCCCCATTTGATGAAAATAGGATTTACCTGCACATTTTCCTGAGGCTTGTGGAATATCCAGCATACTGAGGACTTTGGAAATTCCAGGAACGGTAGCTTCAATTTCTGTTTTCAAGTGTGATAGAGTAAGCAGATAATCGAGCCCTATCGGCTTTTTTTCCGTATTGTGCAGAGCAATCACCACCACTTCCTCACTGCCAAATGCCTCTCTTGCGTCAAGGAATTGTTGATAGGCCCCGGAATCACGTTCAATGAAAGGTTCAACTGTACTGTTAATACGTAGCCTTCCGCTGTTAGGGTCAAAGAGACCGTCTCTTGCCTGCACAAAAAAGAACGTACTGAGAGCAAGAAGTATTAGCAGGATCGATTTAGGATACTGATTTACAGTGGTGAAAATGCGAACAAACATATTTGCTTCAGTTTGCGGTAAATTTTTGGGTGTAGGTCAAAAACACCTGATTTGTTATTATTTTATTTTCTAACATTTTTACCCTCTCTGTTTCTAATCGAAAAAATTTTAGTTCCAGTGCCATGTCTTGTTTGTAACGCTCCCAAGTAAAGAGCGAAGCAAAACCTCGCTGGATGAAAGGCCAAGTCTGATAATTAAGCAGGGTTATGCGCAAAGCATTATCTGGTGTTTTCAGTACCGCGACTCCAGAGACTTGATTGCGTACCACGTCCCTTTTTCTGGTAATGAGACTTGATTCATTTTCATACAGAAATACATGTGATCCTGCTGGAACATCAAATGACTTGCGTTGCGAATAAATCATAAGCCAATAAAAATACTTGAAGGTCCGCTCAAACGAAGTTGCAAACGCAAAATGAGGAGTCCGGACAGTTGAAAGGCGAATGTGTTTCCCCTCAGGAATTTCATAGGAATAGAGGTTTCTTTTCTTAAATAAACCTGATTCCAATTTCCATACCAAATCACTCCAAATTGCGTCTATTTCGAGAGTCAGGAAATCCGACCGTGTTTCCTTCTCATCGTAGTTGGACAGCATATTTTCAAATGACCCTTGAATGGTTGTTGTCCCATTGTCTGCAACTCTCTGATATTCAAACTTTATATAAGGATTTGAATCAAACCAGTGGAACAGGCCAATCCTTGCATCAAAAACATCCCCGGTCCATTGATATTGCATGCCATAATAATCACGCAAAAATGAAACTTTCTCCTCCTCTTTATCTTCCTCTTTTTTTTCTACTTCTTCTTTAAACTCGGTGAACTTCATGCCAAATGTTTGCTGCCGAACCGGAGAGAGGTACATAGTGGCTGTGTGTCCGCCGCGAAACCAATTGTATCTGATAGATGGAATGGCATCTTTTGTGTCATCCGGATCAAAGGTATATAACCCCATGATGTTATTCATATGCAATACATCAATTACCTTATCTAAATCGACTTTCCCAAGTCCGAAAATTTGGGTTCCATAACGTAACTGATGAGAACCCACACGATAATTTGAATATATTTCACGAATACTGGCAAAACCGTCAAAGATACGCTTTTTCTTTATTTCATAGTTTTGCGAAAAGCTGATGGAAAGACGGAAATAATTATACATCCGTGGAGATGTTTGCACCTTCACAGATTGATCATAAGTTGACACAAAACGCAGCTCTTTTATCTCACTGAGCAAAGGATCTAGTATTGACAGCCCCCTTGTTTCACTGCCGCCCAGCATAGTTTTTACTTCATGGCTGAAAGTGACTCTTGGAGGGAAATCTACCTGTTCTTCAATTTGTTCTTCAGTCTCTTCTTCTTCAATTTCAGGAGTTCCTTCCAAACCTAAATCAAAGTCAGTGTCAGCAAGTGGGTCTTCTTCCAAGCCAAGATCTGCGTCAGATTCTGCAAGTGGGTCTTCTTCCAAACCAAGATCAACATCGGATTCTGCAAATGGGTCTTCTTCCAAGCCAAGATCTGCGTCGGATTCTGCAAGGGGGTCTTCTTCCAAGCCAAGATCTGCGTCGGATTCTGCAAGAGGATCTTCTTCCAAACCAAGGTCTGCATCTAATTCTGCAAGAGGATCTTCTTCCAAACTTTCCTGAAAACCGGAGTCGTTTTTCTCTTGGGGAAACGCGGGTGGAACAATTAAAATTAACGCAAGGCTAAATAAAAATGACAACAATAAGACAGGCAAGACCTGCTTCATGGTCAAGAGGGTGAAAATTGCTGCTTCCGGGGAACCCGTTGGAGAATATTCAGTCTGTGCTGAATA
>DTUH01000096.1:2873-14994 GCA_012964265.1 Candidatus Lambdaproteobacteria bacterium | reverse complement strand
ATTGGACTAGACCGGATTGATCTTGTTTAATCCAGAAACAATCCGGAAACCGCACTGTAAGGAATGCCATTTTTCCGGCTATTCTGGACAGTGTTTTTTATTCAATCACTCTAATCTAGGAGAGATATAATGAATACATTACTACGCATGGCGCTGGTGTCCGTGCTTTTAACAGCGACCGCACTGCCCGCTTATGCAGCAGGACGGCTCAAGCTTTATTGCAGCACAGACATTGCCTGGTGTGAGCTGATGACAAAGAGTTTGAAAAACGCACAGGCATAAAAGTGGGCATGACCCGCGCGAGTACAGGGGAAACCCTGGCCAAGATTCGGGCAGAGAAGTCCAATCCCAAAGGGGATGTCTGGTGGGGCGGTACAGGAGATCCGCACCTGCAGGCGGCAGAAGAAGGATTGTCTCAAGCCTACAACTCACCCAAGTTGAGTGAGTTACACGACTGGGCCAAAGCACCGCACCAAGCCACAGGCGGTAAAACTGTGGGTATTTATCTGGGTGCTCTCGGTTATGGCTACAACCGCGAACTGCTCGCCAAGAAAGGTCTTCCGGTGCCAAAGTGCTGGAACGACCTGCTACACACGGCCTACAAGGATGAAATCATGATGGCCTATCCCAGTACTTCCGGAACTGCCTACACAACGTTGGCAACCATGGTACAACTATTCGGTGAAGAAGGTGGCTTCAACTACATGAAGGCTCTGCATCGTAACATCAGTCAATACACCAAATCCGGCTCTGCAGGGATCAAAGCTTCTGCACGGGGCGAGATTACGATAGGGATCGTTTTTGTGCATGGCGCTGTGAAACAGGCGGTTAGCGGATTCCCGATTGAGGCAGTTTCTCCATGTGAAGGGACAGGCTACGAGATTGGTTCAGTGAGCATCATCAACGGCGCACGCAACGTAAAAAACGCCCAGAAATTTGTAGACTTTGCACTCACAGCTGATGTGCAGAGCAGATCGGCAGAGGTAAAATCTTATCAAGTGCCTTCCAACAAAAATGCTGTCAGTCCTCCGGAAGCTCCGGATATCAGCAGCATCAAGCTGATTAACTACAATCATGCCTTGTATGGTTCCAAGGCAGAGCGTACCCGCTTATTGAAGAAGTGGGACGCTGAAGTCAAGGTGTTACCTCGGTGAATTCACCGGTACTTGCTCCGGAAAACTCTTCTGGTTTTCCGGAGACACTTATCAAAAGCAACTTCTCTTTGAAGCTCTGGCTCATCATTGCCTGGGCGGGATTTCTTATCCTGCCCTGGTATGCGGCTTACGACGGCTTCTGGAGTTTTATCTGGCTCACGGACGGTTACCCGACATTTGACGAGTACTCTCCTGGAATACTGCAAATAACAATGCATCAACGCTGGTGGCTTTGGCCTGTGGCGTTGTCGCTTTTGGTACCGCTTCCTGCCCTTTTTTTACCTCGAACAGATGCCCGTCATGCTGCAGCTTTGTTATTAGGCGGAGGTTTTGGTTTTGGCTACATGCTTTTTCAGGGTTTTGTCCTCGGTCTCCACGGCTGGGGATGGGATTTTCTCGGAGACCTTTTCGGACCTACTACACTGTCACAATTTGGATTGGGATATGGAGCATTGCTGGTTTGCGGCGGTTTCCTGTTCATATTCACACAGGGGCTGGCAGCACGAGGAGCGATCAAGGGTGATATCTTTGTATCCGGAACAATTGGACTCAGCATTGCAATGGTCACTGCTTTTGTCTTCTACCCCGTTGGAAAGATCCTAATTAACTCTCTTAAAAATGACGAAGGTGATTATGTTTTCTCACTGTTTCTGGAGAAAATCTCTTCAAACAACATCTGGAGTCTTGCCTGCCTGAATAGCGAATTAAACTGCGGAGTCGCCTGGAATTCACTCTGGATGGGTGTCTTGGTTGGTGTAGCCACCACCGTGCTGGGTTTGGCCTTCGCACTGTTGGTGACACGTACCCGAATGCACGCTAAAGGATTCGTACGCACCGCCTCCCTGCTGCCTATCATCACGCCGCCCTTCGTAATCGGACTGGCTCTAATCCTGCTGTTCGGACGAGCCGGCGCCGTAAATGCTTTTTTGGAGTGGGCCTTCGACATTACCCCAACGCGCTGGATTTACGGACTCACGGGCATTCTGGTTGCACAAATTTTGGCCTTCACACCGATTGCATTCCTGGTTTTAATCGGAGTGGTGGAGGGCGTCAGCCCTTCAATGGAAGAAGCCGCGCAGACTCTGCGGGCTTCCCACTGGCAGACCTTCTGGACGGTCTCACTACCGCTGATGCGTCCAGGACTGGCTAATGCCTTTCTGCTCGGTTTTATCGAGAGTCTGGCGGATTTCGGGAATCCACTGATTCTTGGTGGTAATTACGAAGTGCTTTCCACACAAATATTCTTTGCAATTGCCGGCGCGCAGGGGGATCTGGGAATGGCGGCAGTGCTGGCAATCGTGTTGTTGATGTTCACGCTTTCAGCGTTCTACGCTCAACGTCGTTGGCTCGGCAAAAAATCTTACGCAACTGTTACCGGAAAGGGAGACTCCGGAATGCATGTGCGACTTCCAAAACGGGTAGCATGGGGAGCGTATCTGACTGCAATGCCTTTTATTGTCTTAAGCCTGGTAGTTTACGGAATGATTCTTTTTGGCGGCTTTGTGGAAACCTGGGGCTACAAACACAACTTCACTTTCAAACACTACATTGACGAGTTTTCTATTCATTGGTCGGAGCAATATGGAATCATCTGGGATGGTGCAGCGTGGAACTCATTCTGGACAACGCTGCAGATTTCAGCGATTTCGGCTCCTCTCACTGCGGGTTTGGGGCTGTTGATCGCCTATATTCTGGTCCGGCAAAAATTCTGGGGTAAAGATGTTTTTGAGTTTTTGACAATGCTCAGTTTCGCCGTACCCGGAACCGTAATCGGAGTAGGCTACATCCTTGCTTTCAACGTTCCTCCTATCGAGATTACCGGAACGGGTGTAATTCTCGTGGTCTGTTTCATTTTCCGTAATATGCCCACGGGAATCCGTGCAGGGATTGCAGCGATGAGTCAGTTGGATCCAAGCTTGGATGAAGCATCATTGACATTAGGAGCGCGATCCTTCACTACTCTGCGGAGAGTTTTGTTGCCCTTGCTTCGGCCAGCGATTATCGCAGCACTGGTGTTCAGTTTTGTCCGTGCAATGACAGCCATCAGTGCAGTCATCTTCCTTGTCAGTGCTGACTACGACATGGCAACTTCTTACATTCTTGGGCGGGTTGAGTTCGGCGATTATGGGCTGGCAATCGCTTATTCATCGGTATTGATTCTTGTGATGCTCGGTGCAATTGCGTTGATCCAACTCGCTGTCGGTAAACGGGAACTCGGCAGGCGGGATTCAGAAGCTTTAACAATATAAAATCAAAAGAATTAATATGGAAACAGCCGTCGAATTTAAGCATGTAACCAAAGCCTTTGGTGAGGTGCAGGCCGTACGTGAAATCAGCTTCACTATTGAGCGCGGTAAACTTGTAACCTTGCTGGGGCCGTCCGGATGCGGAAAGACCACCACCCTGCGGTTGATTGCCGGTTTGGAAATGGTTACTGAAGGAAAAGTCTTCATTGGAGGCAAAGAAGTCACGCGCCTTTCTGCTTCAGATCGTGATGTGAGCATGGTATTTCAATCATACGCGCTCTTTCCGCACATGACTGTGATGCAGAACGTCTCATATGGCCTGACAATGAGCCGGCTTTCAAAAAAGGAAGTGAGTGAAAAAGCATTAGAGGGATTGGATTTGGTAGGACTGACAGGTTACGGTGGTCGGTTGCCCAGTGAACTTTCCGGAGGCCAGCAGCAACGCGTCGCAGTTGCACGTGCACTGGTTTTGGAGCCGGAAGTTTTACTCTTTGACGAACCTCTCTCAAATCTTGACGCCAAACTGCGCCGTCGGGTGAGGGAGGAAATCAGGGAGTTGCAACAGAAACTTGGACTGACCACAGTTTATGTGACACATGATCAGGAAGAGGCACTTGCGGTTTCTGATCGGATCATTGTCATGAACGAAGCAGTAATTGCCCAGGAAGGAACTCCGCATCAATTATACGAGGATCCAGTCAATCTTTTTGTCTCAAATTTTATTGGAGATGCCAATCTGGTAAAAGCTGAAATTCTCCGAATTGACGGAGACGAAGCAGAAGTCGATATCGGTGGTATCAAACTCAAGTTGCCGCACCGTGGAATTTCTCCCGGAAAAGTAAGTGTAGCAATACGTCCGCAATCAATCAGCTTGAATGGTGCTGCAAAAAAAGGAAAAATTTCCGCAACAATTCTTAAAGCATCTTATTTGGGTGAACATGTCGAATATTCTGTTGAATGTTCCCTTGGTGAATTATTTGTTGTTGATAATCAAATGGAAACACAAATTGACCCTGGCTCTTCCGTCTTTATTGATTTCCGCACGCGTGGACTGTGCTTGATTCCCGAATCATGATCATTGATTTTTTCCTGTTATTTCTCTATGTTGAACTGAAGAAAATAGTTTAAATCACACATAGAGAAATAACCCATGTTTTCAAAAAATCAAATCCAATTGGCAATTGCCCCAATTGCCTGGACCAACGGCGACCTTCCGAAACTCGGAGGTCACATTCCTTTTTAACAGTGCCTTGATGAAATGGCTGAAGCCGGTTTTTCCGGAAGCGAAATCGGCAACAAATATCCGCAAAATCCCGCAATCTTAAAACCTGCTTTGGGAAAAAGAGGCTTGCAAATATCTTCGGCATGGTTCAGCAGTTTTTTTAGTGAGGAAGGACGGGAGGATGAAACCGTTCAGGTTTTCGTGGAGAAAATGAATTTTCTCAAAGCAATGGGTGCGAAAGTGGTCAATGTCTGTGAATGCGGTCACTGTGTCCAGAGTTCACCCAAATACGTTTTTGGCCGGCCTCGTTTTTCGGATCAGCAATGGAATGCAACAGCTGCCGGATTGAACCAAATCGGCAAACTGGCCCGCGGCAACGGCATGTTCATCGCTTATCACCACCACATGGGAACGATGGTGCAGAGTGCAGAGGAAATTGACCGTTTGATGGAAATGACAAATCCGGAATGGGTGCATTTGCTGATCGATACCGGACATGCTTTTTATGCCGGAGAAGATGCCTTGGCGATCACCAAAAAATACGCCTCCCGGATTAAAAATGTGCACCTCAAGGATATAAGGCAAAAGATACTGGACGACGTACATCAGTATAAAATGAGTTTTTTGAATTCTGTAAAAGCCGGAGTCTTCACTGTTCCTGGAGACGGAGTAATAAATTTCGATCCGGTTTTTCAAACTTTGTCTGAAGCAAATTATCAGGGGCGTTTTGAAAAACCGGAAGATCAGGAACGAGGCGCGGCGGGTTATTTGTGGGCCAGCGGTGTGGCTGTAGGACATCGGCATGGCTTGGGAATTCGAATTTTTGGTACAAAAGCCGGACTTGAATGGAGACAGGAAAAGCCAAACCAACTGCTGTTTTCACCTTTGGGACAAACCCCCCTGACATTGGAACTCGATTCTCCGGAACTGTATCCTTCCGCAAAACGTTTGCTCCGTGTCGGTGCCGGACATCCGGAAGGCTACTTTGAAGCGTTTACAAATGTTTACACTGATTTTGCTGAAAATTTATTGGCAAAAATTGAGGGACGTGATGCAGATCCGCTCATTCAGGATTTCCCGACATTGGAAGATGGATTGGCCGGTGTGAAGTTTTTGGAAGCCTGTGTTGAATCCTCACACAATGGAGGAGGTTGGATTAGTATCTGAACAACAGGCCGATTGCCCGGATTTAAGCACTTTCTTCTGTATAATTTTGATTCTCCATTTTATCACCGAAGATTTGCTGAAGGCGGTCTTCGCACTCTTTCAGGGCGGTATGTTCGTTCATACCCTGTTGAATGAATTCCTGGATTAATGGATATTTTGTGATGGCATAGTCAATCTCAGGATTGCTCCCCTGTACATAAGCTCCGATGTTGATCAAGTCTTCCGCCTCACGGTAAGTTGCTAAAGTCCGGCGTAAAATCTGGTTTAGTTTAAGGTGGTTCTCTCCAACCACGTTGACCATAACCCTGCTGGTTGAAGAGAGCAAGTCCACTGCGGGGAATGTCCCTTTTTCCGCAATTTCACGACTTAGATAAATATGACCATCGACAATGGCGCGGATTGCATCCGCAATTGGATCGCTTGCGTCGTCACCTTCAACGAGGACTGTGTAAAACCCCGTAATCGAACCTGGCCCCTCGTGCGTTCCTGCCCGCTCCAGCAAACCGGGCAACAAAGCAAACACTGAGGGTGGATATCCTTTTGTTGTCGGAGGTTCTCCTGCGGCCAAACCGATTTCACGCTGAGCCATAGCAAAACGGGTGAGAGAATCCATTGAAAGCAAAACATCCTTACCCTGGCTGCGAAAATGCTCTGCAATTGAGGTGGCAACATAAGCTCCACGCATTCTGAGTAGAGGTGGTTGATCAGATGTCGCCACAACAACAACCGACCGCTGCATCCCTTCTTCACCCAAATTGTCTTCTATAAACTCTCGCACCTCCTTGCCGCGTTCACCTACCAGGGAAATTACGTTTATGTCTGCATCAGTGTAACGTGCCATCATTCCCAGAAGTATTGATTTTCCTACTCCGGAACCGGCCATTATTCCGATTCGCTGTCCACGGCCGCAAGTCAGGCTGGCATTTATGGACCTTACTCCCACATCTAAAGCTTGTTTGATGCGTTCACGATTCAAAGGATTTACTACTTCCGGAAACAACGGAACCTCAGTGGAAGTTGACAACTCACCAAGACCATCGAGCGGTCGCATTAACGGATCTAAAACCCGCCCCAGCAATCCATCTCCTACAGGAACCATAGCCGGACGGTCTTCCGGAACAACCCGGCATTTTGGGCCAATTCCATGCGCGTTGTGCAGAGGCATAACCAGCATCCTGTCTTTCCGGAATCCCACGACTTCTGCAGTCACAGAACTTTTTGTCGCCGGATTAAATATTTTACACATTCCGCCTACCGAGCAGCCTGGATTTGTAGCCTCAACCATGTGCCCAATCACCTGCATCACACGACCTTCCTTGCGCAGGACAGGAAAATTTTCTATTCCACTGATATAAGACCCAAGACTTGAGTAAACGGGCAAATCCGCTGCAGATGATTCTGAATGCATGAATTATTTTTGAGTTTAGATTTTGGTTTATTAAGCGCTGGTTTTGGTTTTTTTATTGCAGACTGAATAACTAAATCCGCAGCTTTTTATTTTTTGTTATTACATCCAACAGAATTTTTTTCTGCACCGTTTTTTATTCAGACTCATCTGTATCTGCTTCCGTAAGTGGGTACTCTGCTTCTAAAGATTCCTTTTCCGGTTCAGGTTCCTCAGTTTCAGCTGTGTCTGTTTGACTTAAATCAGGTGCTTCTTTTTGATGAGATATATCCTCTGCTTCAGATGCGTCACTTGTTTCAACAACTTCTTTTTCCGATTCAGTTTCTTGCTCTGCTTCTTGCTCCGTTTCATCCTGAACAACTTTTTCTTCAGCATCTTGTGGCCTATCAGCAATAGGAGATGCTGTTTTATCCGCAACTGCTTCAGTGGAAGGGTGTGAAGAAAAATCGTGGGCATCTATATCTACTTCTGTTAAATGTGCATGTCGATTTTCTACCCGTTCAGTCAAAGTTTCTTCCAGCTTTTCAAACTGACCTTCGATGGATCTGCTGATTATTTCTTCATCAGATTCCACATAGATGGAACCTGGTTTCATTTCCGCATTCTGATTAAGCACGAGTATTTGTTCATCACTTAAATAACGTTCCAAATCACCTTTGCTGTTAAGCAGGAATTTATAGTCATCCGGATGCAGATAGACATGGATTTTGCCTTGCACTTCTGTTTCGCGCAGCGCAGTCTGAACAATATTTTGAATAACAGTTTTATTCAGCTTTAATTCTTCAGCAACAATATTTTTCGCAATTTGCAATGCTAACTTCACTAACTCTTCTTCTGCCTGAAAACGGACGACTTGCCGTAACGAATTCAATTGTTTCAACACTGAGTTTACCTGCAAAACCACCGGCTCCGCCTCATCATAGCGCTGCTGCATCCCCTGTTGCAATCCGCTTTCAAATCCTTCCTGGTATGCGTTCCTTTTTATTGCTTCGACTTTTTCTTCAGTTGAAGACAACAGATTTTTTCTTTCCCTTTCTGCTTCCTGATTTTCGGCAACAGTTTTCTGAAAAATTCGTTCGGTATCACTTGCCTGTTCTTCTATTTTTGTGAGCAGTTGCGTTTTGTAAAGATTCGCACCCTGTCTTATCGATTCAGCAAAATCCTCGGCATTTGTCAAATTGCTATTTTCCTGAAAAAACTCTGCCGTCTTAAAACCTTTTGATAGTTGAATTTTGTCTGCATCGGTTTTTTCACTTGTTGTGTCAGTGGAAACATCTGAGAGAGATTTTACGGAGTCTCCCTCCACATCAAAAGTCAGTGGTATGAAAGAGGCGAGACGCTCTGAGATTTCCAGCACTGTGCCATTTGCTCCATCTTCTCCATTTTCTTTTTCGGAAGAAGAACCGGCAGATCCTGCAGACGGCGCTTCATCAACTGAGAAATCAGCCAAGGTAAATGGTTTGAACTCACTCTCGTCCAACATGCTTAAAATAATGATTCATGATTTATATTTTCAGAAACTGGAATTCAGGATTCAGCGCAAAATGGAAGCATTAATTTTTGAAATGCTCCAAAATACAATAATCCTGAATCAGTATTAAGATCGATCGCGCAACCAAGTATGTATGAGTGCGGATGTTTTAAGAGGATCCTGCTTGGCAATTTCGAGAATCTTCTCTCTGGACGGAATTCCGGACTCCCGCTCAGTAGGAATTTCCAGTTCCTCTCCTTCAAGTTCTCCAATGGTAGCCGGCATGCCCATAAGAAGATCGAGATCAGCGGGTTTAGAACTAAGCCGCTGTACCATCGGACGGATAACCAACATGATGAGTGCCAAAATTGCCAGACCTAGAGCGACATAACGCACAACATCCAGGATAAATTTGTTCCTGACTCTAGTGGCTTCAATATCAGAAGCTTTATCTTCTTCAACTGCGGCTTCAAACGGCATATTCCCTACAAACACCCTGTCTCCGCGCTCCTCATTATAGCCCACTGCGGCTTTAACCAAACCCACAATAGTTTCTATTTCACCTTCAGTCCATGGTGTGTTGGTACGCCCCAAGGAATTTCCACTTTCATCAAGAATTTGCGAACGCCTGTTATCTAAAAGTACTGATACACTGAGGCTAACCACTTCTCCAACTGCGGACTCAAGAATTATTTCCCTGCGACTACTTTCGAAGTTACGTGTCGAGTTTTTCTTGTTGAATTCTGAAACAGTTGCCGCTTCCCGGCCGGTGGCTTCAGGGAGATTGGTCGTAACTCCGGCAGGACCTACAGGAATCGAACGTGTTCCAGTTGAAGATTCATCAACTATTTGTTCACTAACTACACTTGTTTGATCCGGGTCAATCAATTTCTCTTTAATGGTTCGTCGATCAAAACGCAGATTTGCAGAGACATTTACCCTCACACGATCATGGCCGACGACCTCCTCAATTTGCCTTACTACTTTTGCTTCCAGTTCCCTTTCAAAACGGCTTTTGTATGAATAATTATCATTCATCTTTCCACCTGCAGAATCGTCTGAAAAACCTCGACTGAGCAAAGTTCCACTTTGATCAGTTATTTTTACATTTCGTGGAGAAAGGCCTTCAACTGCACTGGCAACCAGATGAACTATTGTTTCAATCTGTTTTCGACCTGCACCGCTGCTGGTGAGATTAAGCGCGATTGCAGCAGTAGGTTCAACCTGATTATCTGAAAACAAGGTTTTTTGCGGAATTGCTAAAGAAACTTTTGCTGATTTAACGACATTAATTGTAGAAATCAGCCGTGCCAGTTCACCTTCCTGCGCCACGCGGAATTTCACACCCTGCTGAAATTCTGTCTCACCCAGACTGGGTGTGGAAAATAGATCCAGAAAACCAACTCCGCTTCCTGGTAAAACCTTTTCTTTAGCTAATGTCAAACGAGCCTGGTCTATTCTGTGGGGTTCAACCATAATGGTTCTTCCGCCTGGAGCAAGCATATAAGGAATTTGATTTTCCTGAAGTATTTCAACGATATCGGCAGCATCGCTCGGCTCAACGTTTGAATACAAAGGGGCCCATGAAGTTCTATTTGCCACAAATATCATACTTACCATACCGATGAGTATTATTCCAAGGGCCGCCAAAATCGTGATCCGTTTTGTGAGACTCAGTGCACCAAAGAAATCCTGAAACTGAAACCGGACATCTGAAAGGAAGTTGGCTGGTTCTGCCATAGTTTTCCTAATAAAGTGTGTATGTAATGATGGAGAAAATATTCGCCTGATTCTCAGTTGCCTGAGTCAGGCATAGAAAATATCAGCTGGAATTTAGAATCAATCTCACCTGCAATTACGATTCCAAACAATGTGTTGGAACTGTTTGGGTTTTTGATAATTAAAAAAATGGATTTTTTATTTAGGGATCATTTGTAAAATCTGATTGTCAATAGATTTTTCACGATCCGGAAGATTTAAAAGGCGTTTGGTGAGAATCCGGAAACGCCAACTGTGCAGGACGGCAGCAATGCTCAAGCCCATGATTAGACCGACCCACATTCCTACCGGACCAACATTATAATGCACTCCCACCAGATAGGCCAAAGGCAACCCGATACCCCAGTAAGCTACAACATTTGTGATAAATGGAACACGAGTGTCTTTAAGCCCGCGCAGTGCACCCAATGCACCTACCTGCATTCCATCAGACAACTGAAAAATTGCGGCCATATATAGTAATTGAACTGCAAGTGTCCGGACATCCTCATCATCCGTATATAAACCAACAACCAATTCAGGAACTAAAACAAAAACTGACGCGGAAATTGCCATCATCAAAATACAAAGTAAAATCCCTGCATACCCTATATAACGTGAATCCCCATAATTACCCCTGCCCTTCGCCTGACCAACCCGAATCGAAATGGCAATTGAAAGTCCCATCGGAATCATGAAAGTTACGGAAGCCACATTGATTGCTACCTGATGTCCTGCGATTGCCGTCACGCCAAATGTTCCCATCAACAAAGAAACCACTGCGAAAAGACTTGTTTCAGCCGCTAAACCAAAACCATTGGGTAACCCAATTCTTAATATTTCACGCAGATATAACCATACCGGTCTGCTAAAAGCTAATAATTTGCGATAGTTTTCAAACCTTGGAGCTTTCAAACAAAAAGCAAGCATCGCAATAAACATTACCCAGTGCACTACACTTGTTGTCCAACCTGCACCAACTGCCCCCAGTGCAGGGAACCCGAAGTGTCCAAAAATCAGGGCATAATTCGACACGATATTGACTCCAAGGCCAACCAGTGATAAATACATGGTTGGGCGAGTGATGGACAAACCTTCGCTAAACATCCGTAAAACAATAAATGCGTAAACAGCCGGCATCCCCCAGCACAATGCCCTCAAATAATCTCCCGCAATCCGAATCACCTCTTCTTCATAACCCATCCAGTACAACAACGGTTCCGGATTCGCTAAAACAAGGATGCTGATAAAAGCCAAAACCAGGCTGATCCACAAGCCCTGTATGACATTCGTGACTATTTCCACTGGTTTTTCTGCCCCAAAAAGTTGTGCGATGATCGCTCCGAGTGGGATCAATATACCCAGCATCAGCAAAAATACAGGATGGTAAAGCGCTGCAGCAATTGCCAGTCCCGCCAAATCATAGGAACTGACATGTCCTGCCATCACAGTGTCCACAAACTGCATCAGAATCAGTAATAACTGTGCAACAATTACCGGAAGACCTAATTTTAATGTCAGTGAAGATTCATGTGAAAATCTTTTTATACGTGAATATAGCTTGTATTGTTTCATCAATAATAGTTTCCATTGATAATGACTACCTAAAAAATTACTTAACTGTGCTTGCAGATGTATGCTATCATGATCAATCTAACATGCTTTCACAAATTAAATTTTTATTTTTTGCGCATGGGT